>JAZOQQ010000198.1:0-7456 GCA_045656165.1 Acutalibacteraceae bacterium | reverse complement strand
GCGATTCCAACATATCGCCGAACGCGGTAATCCCCGCTTCGTCGACCGCAAACCCAATTTGCTCCATGGAAGCTAACACACAGGCAAGCGGAATCTCCATGTTACAGAGCAAGGATTGTTGATCGGCATCACAAACCGCTCTTTCCAATGTGTCGCACAACGCACCCAGCAAGCGCGCCTCGACAGGTGCATCGCCTTCGGGAACGGCTACACCGTATTCTTGGGCCAATCGAACAAGTTCATACTCAGATGCTAAGGGGTTGAGCAAATATGCGGCCAACACCGCATCCATGATTACGCCTTTCAACACACGATTGTAGGTAAGCGCATGCTTGGCAAGTCCCTTGGTATCCGCGGTGCGCTTGCGGGCAGTTTCGTCGGCAAGCAAATTGAGAAAACGCGGTGATGAGGACATAACGGTCGCCATGCGGTCTTCCACCGAAACGTAGGCCGTTTCGCCCGCCATCCAAACTGTGTAAACGCCTTCGCCCAGTTCCTCAAAGGAAACGGTTGTCATCACACGTTTTTCGGTGGCGACAACAGGCGGCAGATCGGTAACGTCCAGTTGCATACGTTCCATAAGTTTAAACAGTTCCAGTTTGGTCATCAGCGCCGCTAATTCTGCTTTTTGGGGCTCGGATAAACGATAATTGGCAAGATCGGTATCCATCGGCATATCGCGGCATATCTCACCCAAACGACGGCTGAGATAGGCACTATCACGCCCATCTTCCAACTTGCGGCGCAAGGTGTCGCGCAACTCATCCAAATGCATGTAAACACCGTCTAACGTGCCGAATTGATGCAATAAATCCAGTGCAGTTTTTTCACCAACACCCGCAACGCCGGGGATATTGTCGCTGGTATCCCCCATTAACGCTTTGAGGTCAATAAGCGTATGGGGTTCCATGCCGTACTTTTCATAAACAGCGGCGGGATCAAACACCACCGTTTCGGGTTTACCCATGCGGGTAGCCGCTAACAATACGGTAACATTATCCCCCACCAATTGTAATGAATCACGATCGCCGGTGGCAATAAAGCACGGCACTCCTTGCGCGTTTGCCGCAGCCGATAACGTGCCGAGAATATCGTCGGCTTCGTAACCGTCTTGTTCCACCACAACGCAACCCATTAAACGAAGGAGTTCTTTAATTAGCGGTAATTGTTGCGCCAGTTCTTCCGGCATTCCCTTACGGCCGGCTTTGTATGCATCATACATCTTATGGCGGAACGTGGGGGCTTTACGGTCAAAGGCAACGGCGACCGCATCCGCTTCGGTTTGTTCCATCAAACGAAAGTAGATGTTTAGAAAGCCCACCAACGCATTCGTCGGTGTGCCGTCATGCGTGGTAAGAACCTTAATACCGTAGAAAGCACGGTTTAAAATACTGTTTCCGTCAATAATCAGCAAACGCATAGCGGTCGCCCTTTCTTTAAAGAAAACCCCGCCGTTCAGCGGGGTTTTCGTAGTGTTGTTTACGCGCGATCGGCACTGCCGAGTACGTTTTGGATTTTGTGTTTGACCACTTCGGTGATGCAAGCACGACCATCGCCGAGGTACTGGCGGGGGTCAAAGTGTTTCGGATTTTCAGCCAAATGACGACGGACACCGGCAGTCATGGCCAAACGGAGATCCGAGTCAACATTGATCTTGCAGACAGCGAGCGAAGCCGCTTCACGCAACATATCTTCCGGAATACCGATAGCGTCGGCCATTTCGCCACCAAACTGGTTGACGATGCCTACGTATTCGGGCATAACCGAGGAAGCGCCGTGCAACACGATCGGGAAGCCGGGCAGACGTTTCATAACTTCACGCAGGATGTCAAAACGGAGCTGCGGTTTCTGACCGGGTTTAAATTTAAAAGCACCGTGGCTGGTACCGATGGCGATCGCCAGCGAGTCAACGCCGGTACGGGTCACAAAATCCAGCACCTGATCGGGATCGGTGTAGTTGGCTTTATCGGCCTCTACGCTGACTTCATCTTCCACGCCGGCTAACTGGCCGAGTTCGCCTTCAACCGTAACACCGCGAGCATGAGCATACTCCACCACTTTACGAGTGAGTTCCACGTTCTCTTCATACGGCAGATGTGAACCATCGATCATAACCGAGGTGAAGCCACCGTCGATGCAATCTTTACACAGCTCAAAGCTGGAACCGTGATCCAAGTGTAACGCGATCGGCAAACCGGTTTCTTCCACCGCGGCCTGCACCATGTGATACAGGTAAGGATGGTGCGCATATTTTCTGGCAGAACCGGAAACTTGCAGAATAACGGGAGAGTTGAGTTCCTTGCAAGCTTCCACAATACCTTGCATGATCTCCATGTTATTGACGTTGAAAGCGCCGATGGCGTATCCACCGTCATAAGCATTTTTAAACATTTCTTTTGTATTTACGAGCGGCATAACAAAAGACCTCCTTTTTCTTTATGATTGTATTATACACCATTTTTAGAATTATGCAAAGACTTTCGTTAAAAAAATAACGGTTTTTGTAAAAAAACTTGTTCCTCGACACGAATACTGCTATACTGAAATCATAAAGGAGTGAATATTATGCGAGCCGATATTACCAACATCCCAATCAGCGAGGTATTTGAACCCAAAGACGGCTGTCCAATCTGCCGCATGCGCAATATGTTGGAGCAACGTATGGCAGAATACATTACCGGTGCCGCCATGATGGAACCCGACGTGCGCATCGAAACCAACCGTCTGGGCTTTTGCTACGATCATTTTCGCTTGATTCTGAAACAGCGCAATCGTTTAGGTGTCGCACTGATTTTAGAGAGTCATTTGGAAGAAATGGAGCAAATCGTTTTCAAGGGCGGACTGCCTTTGATCGGTCGCAGCGGCAAAAGCCAAGCTAAGAGTGCCGCCGCACGCACCGAAACGTGCTTTATTTGCGACAAAGTGGACTGGGCGATGGAGCGTATGATCGAAACAGTGTGTCGTTTATGGGAAAAAGAGCACGATTTCCGCGACTTATTCAGCGAGCAGGAGGCCTTGTGTCTGCCCCACTTTACACTCTTGGTGGAGGCCGCGCAAAAACATATGAATAAACACTCAATCGGTGACTTTTCCAAGGCCGCTTCCGCGCTCTCAAAACAGTACTTAGGCGAACTTCGACAAGATGTTTCACATTTCTGCAAAATGTTCGATTATCGCAGTGCTGAAGAGGGTGCAGACTGGGGAAATTCGCGCGATGCGGTGGAACGCGCTATTTGGTATTTAACAAGCCGCCAACCGTAAAGGCAATTCAACAGTTCGTATGCAAAAAACTGTAAATAACTGGTAATTTCGCTATTTTTTGCATTAAAAACGGCGTAAAACCCCTTGAAAAATAAGGATTTGTTCACATTTTCAACAGAGTTTTCCACAAACGTTAGGATTTCGAATATTTTACAAATTGTTATATTTCGTGTGAGAACACCTGTTTTTTGGTATAAATTTCACGCTTTTGACCATACTGAAAACAACCGCCGATCGCCTTGTATGTTTTCTCAAAAAAAGAGGGATTCGGTGTATAAAAATCCTTGTTTGGAAGGTGCAATATGATCAAAGGAACCAGCCGTCAAATCGTGGAGGTTACCGACACCGCCAATCCGTATTTTGAACGTGTGTTTTTTGTGGTACGGGAGCAATGTCGAGAGGCGTCCCCCACCCTTTTAAACCACGAGGCGCACCGCGTTGTCAACACCGCGACCGGATATACCGGTTTGAAGCGTGCAAGGCGGCAACGAATACTCGGTCGTTGGGGTTGGATCCTACTTGGAGCCGCTGTCGGTGCTCTGCTTATGTATGGTTTTATCTTAGTATAAATAAAAAGCGCTCATCCGGCGATGAGCGCTTTTATTGTTATTTTGTTAAGAAGAGAACGCCGAGGGTATTCGGTCCACAGTGAGAGGAAATGGTACATCCGGCACGCGTGATCAGGATCTCGTCGAAGTTTTGATATTTTTCGACTTCCGCTTTGACCATGGCAATACGTTCTTCCGATATGCCCGAATGGGTGATAAAGACACGTTTGGTATCAATATCGGTTCTGCCTTGTAATTTGTCTTGCACGTACTGCTGCAGACATTTATCAAGAGAACCGCGGTACTTTTTACCAACGCCCATCTTGCCGCTGGTGTTATCCACTTCAATACAGGGCTTAAGTTGTAACAGATTGGCGCCCATCATGGCCAACGCGGAGCAACGGCCACCTTTATGCAGGAATTCCAGCGTGTCCAACACGAAACTGGCGCTCACTTTGGAAACCAGTTCCTGCACCTCACGAGCAATCTGCTCAGCAGGCATGCCGGCAGCCGCGCGTTCGGCGGCTTCCAACACCAACAAGCCACTACCGGTAGAAAGGTTACAACTGTCGATTACATAAACACCATCAAGTTCAGCGGCGGCCATACGGCAGTTGGTGTGGGTCACCGATAAACCGGAGCCCAAGTTGATATGCACGATCTCATACCCTTTTTCTAAAAGCGGGGTGAAGAAATCAATAAACTCCGCCGCGTTGATCGCCGCGGTTTTGGGTAATACCTTTTGTTCATCGTATACGCGGTAAATATCGTCGGGAACCAGATCAACGCCATCGTTGTAGCTTTTACCGTCTAACACGACATGCAACGGATTGGTTGTAACATGAAAACGTGCTTTCAGCTCTTCGCTGAGATCGCACGTACTGTCAGCTGTAATAATGACTTGTTTGCTCACGATTAAACTCCTCCTTGTTTACACGCTATTCTAAGTGCTTAGCATACCATAAATCGACACGTTTTTCAAGGGTTTTTTCCAAACGTCAGCACAATCTCTTTGCCGGTATAGCGCATACTGTAAGTATACCCATTCAATCCCAGCTTTTTCGCAACAGCACCATGATTATTCTTTAGCCAATCCAAAAACGATTGCGTTCCGCCCACAAAATACAGATTCGCCGTACCGCCACCGGCTTTCAGTAGTTTGGCAATACTATCGGCATTGTAGCCCGCGATCCACGTGCCGTTTTTTACATGGTAATTGGCCGCAGTTGCAGTACACGACGGCAGCGGATAGCAATCTTTTGTGCGAACCGTATGGTCAAAGCTCATTTCATTTGCCGGTAAATTGAAATATGCATACATGACAGGCATGTCGACATCGTCGGTATCGTTCCACGTGGCATCCACATGATAGAACTGACCGCCGATACGCACGACATTCCAGGCGTGCGGCTCGGATTTGCCGGTGCTCGGATTAGTACCGCTCCCCTCTGCGATCAGACACTGGATACCTGTTTGATATAGGAGATATTGAAGTGCGCGAGCGTACCCTTCACACACTGCTTTCCCTTCAACCAAGGCACCGTAGGCGTCGTGTGCATGAGCAGCACTTCGATAGGATACTGTTTTCGCAAGCTCATCGTGCAAGATCAGTTCCCGTTCATATTCATCGTCACCGAGCGCCGCTTTTTTCAGCATAGCGGTCACGGCATTATTAAAAGCACTTTGTGCCGTGGGAATTTTATCGGCAGAAATATTAAAACTGAGCGTTAGCGACACCACTTTGTTATTACGCGAAGCGTATTGCAAACTGCCGTTGCACCAAAAATGCTGCGGGTAGTCGGCACGGTAATAATAAAACACCATCAAGGTATCGTTAACCGACAAATCGCCGTCAAGTTTGACTTCGGTTTGGTAGGATTCCACCGCTTTCACAATGGCAAAATACGCTTGGGTGTATGCCGTGCCTTTATTTTTAAGCAAAGACAAGCCATAATATTGATCAGGTGCCAAGGGAGTTAAACTATGCACCACGGGCGGTTTGTTAGGTGACACGACCGACGAAATCGTACCGTCAACCGATTGGGATGACTCATCAAACCGGGACGAGGACGGCTTTTTAGTGCTTGTGGGATTACCGCCCGTTTCAGTTGATTGGTATAAAGACGCGGTTTGTTCATTCCCTGTCGGCTCAACGACGATAGATTCAGGCAAGGGCAGTTCACAGCCGAAAAGTAAAACACACAAGGACAACGCTAACAAAACGGCAAAAATTTTTTTAAACACGATACTCCCTCCTTACAGAATAAGTATAGCATTTTCGGTAGCGGGTGTCAACGATAAGAGGCAGAGCGCCACGCGCTCTGCCTCTCAGTGTATACTATCGTTCCTCGCGGAAATATGCCAACCCTAAACTTTGCGGGGGCTGATATTCGCGTTTTTTACGCATGCTGGTGATAATCAGTACGATGATAGTTACCACATACGGTAACATCTTCACCATGTATTGCATGGTGCGATTCTCACCGAAGTTCAAATATGCCGGCAACACGTACAAGGCACCAAACAAAATCGAACCGACAATTGCGAACCGCGGTTTCCACAGTGCAAAGATAACCAGTGCAATAGCCAACCAGCCACGATCGCCAAAGCTGCCGTCACTCCAGGTGCCGAAAGCATAGTCCATAATGTAATACAGACCGCCCAGACCGGCAATCATACCACCCACCACAGTTGCCACATATTTATAACGCGTAACATTGATGCCGGCAGCATCTGCTGTGGCCGGGTTTTCACCAACCGATCGCAGATTCAAGCCAATGCGAGTACGATTGAGAACCCCCGCTGCGATAAATGCAACCGCAAAAGCAAGATAAACTAAGAAGCCATATGAAAACAGCAGTTCACCGATCGGCCCCCACTTAGTTGCAAAAGGAAGCGGAGTCCGAAACAGTAAACTGGATTGCTTAACAGATAGCGAACCACCTTCACCAAACAGCTGTGCCAGTGAACCACCGAAGAAGTCACCGATACCGACACCGAAGGTAGTAAGAGCCAGGCCCGTTACGTTCTGGTTTGCACGCAAGGTTGTCGTTAAAAAGCTGTACAGTAAAGCAAGCAAGCCGGCACCGATCAAGGCGGCCATGAAAGGAATCATAATGCCTAAGAAGGGGTTTAACGGTCCATCGCCAACAGACTTTTCATAGAAGAATGCACCGATAACACCGGATACGCCGCCCATATACATAATACCGGGAATCCCCAGATTCAAATGGCCGGATTTTTCGGTTAAAATCTCACCGGTAGAGCCGAAAATCAACGGTGTTCCCTGCTTGATAGCGACGGCGATAAAGCCGCAAATTAAGGTTCCCCAGTCTTTCATTTGCTCGCCACCTCCTTCTTCTTGTGCCGGAAACGCACCTGGTATTGGATGAAAAATTCACAGCCGATAATAAAGAAAAGAATAATGCCGGTAATGATGTCTGCTAAACTATCGTGCAAGCGGAAAGTAGTAGCAATCGCCGTTGCGCCACGTTGTAAAAAGACAATCAAGAATGAGGTGAGCACCATAACAATTGGATTAAATTTCGCCAGCCACGAAACCATCATTGCCGTAAAACCTTGACCGCCAACCGTGTTCGGACCGATTGTGTGACCAGTACCAGCCACCAGCAAGAAGCCTGCCAGAC
>JAZOQQ010000197.1:0-6524 GCA_045656165.1 Acutalibacteraceae bacterium | reverse complement strand
TTATTAGTGTTAGTGATCGCTTTGGCGGGGGTGGGGTGTCAACCGCCCGCCCCCGGTTCGCCGCAAGATGAATCGGATGTTCCTTCCGGTACGGTACAAAACAGCGATAGTGCTGCAACGACCACAACCACTGTGCCGGGACAGGTGCAAGTTCCGGATAACTGGAGTGGTGTGTACGAGGATGATACGGACGGTATCACGACCTCGACTTCTGCATCAACCCAATCCTCGGACGGTCAATCACAAGGGTCAACGACGACTGCAACTACCACAACCACAACCACCACGAAGGGTGATGGATGGTTACCCGGTTACTATTAAGGGTAATTTTTTCAATGGATATTTGTAAGGTTTCTGCGCGAAACAGGAACCTAATCCGTGCCGAAGATCCTTCGTGGTTCTTCGGCACTTGATTTATACAGACAAAGGAGTGTTTCGCTTGAAAACAGGTCGGAGACTGGCTGCGCTGTTTGGCGCGATCCTGTACGCAGCAGTCGGGAGCGGTATTTTTTCGATTCCTGCGGCGGCCCAAACTGCCACGGGTGATACGGTATCGGTCCAAGCACAAGGTGAAGTCGGTACAGCGGGCAAAGCCGGTACCTATTTCCACTATTATTCGACAATATCTTCGAAAAACCGTCCGACCGCATCGGTCGAGTCCACGGGTGTTACCTTTGCGCCCACAGCAGAAGAAATCATACTGGATGATGTAAGCGGTATTCAGTTGGATAACAAAGACGTATGGGCTGAATGGCGTTTTTCGGTGGAAAACGCGGGTGTTTACTCGTTGTATCCCACCTATTACCCGCTCAAAGACAGCGGCAAAAACATTCAGATTTCGGTGGAAATCGACGGCAACATTCCTTTTAAAGAGGCGGAAGAAATTCAGCTCCCTCGTCTTTGGGAAGACGAGCCGTTGCCGGAGGGCGTTTTGTATGAGAAAGATTCGCTTGGTAACGACATGCGTCCGGAACAAGTGGAGGCGCCGCGTTGGTACACCTGTCCCATGCGCGATACGCTGGGAATGTATACGGAACCGTATTTGTTTTATTTTGAAGCAGGCGAACACGTCGTGCGCATCCGTTGTACGGATGAAAAAATGGCGGTTAGTGACTTAACGCTTCAAAACATCTCCTTAATCTCCTATGACCAGTATTTAGCTTCCTATTCGAAAACCGACTATGCGACAGGTGAAACCATTCGTCAGGAAGCTGAACAAGCAACCGAAAAGACAGCATCTACGCTGTATGCCACCTCCGACCGTTCTACTGTGGGTACCGTTCCGAACGACCCGTATCATACGCGTCTTAACATGATTGGTGGTTCCGGCTGGAATACCAGTGGAGCGGCGATTAGTTGGTCGGCTGAGGTGCCGAAAGCCGGTTTGTATCAATTGGCTTTCCGTGTGCGCCAAAATACCAGTGAGGGCTTGAATGCATACCGTCGGTTGTATATCAACGGCAAAGTACCGTTTGCCGAAGCGGATAATTTGATTTTCGCTTATAACCAAGGCTGGTATCTGAAAACCTTCGGTGACGATCAACCGCTTTTGGTATATCTGAAACCGGGTGATGTTATCACCTTGGAATGCACGTCCGGTGCGATGGCGATGCCCTTGCGCGAAGTGCAGCAGGCGGTACTGGATCTGAATGAACTGTATCGTGAGATCATTATGATCACCAGCACCACTCCCAGTATTTATCAGGATTATGGACTGGAAGAACAATTGCCGCATTTTGTTGACGATTTAACCGATGTGTGCAAACGCTTGCACATGGTGGTGAATGCCATCGAAACCGATGTCGGTAAAACTGCCGCCGCGGCTGCCACCATTAGCAAATCGCTGAAGGTGTTTGAAGAACTGGCAGAGGATAGCTTTTTTATTCCCGACCGTTTAAGCAATTTCAAAGGCAGTATTGAAAGTTTGGCGTCGTTATTGCTGACGTTGGGCGGTCAATCCTTGGAAATTGATTGCTTATATTATATGTCGGCCGGTGCCAAACAGCCCAAAGTTAACGCCAATTTCTTTGAAGATTTCGGCTATGGCTTTATGCGCTTTATTTATACGTTTATGAACGACTACAACTCGGTCGGTTCCGCCACCATGTCCGAAGAGAATGCTATTTTGGTATGGGCCGGTGTCGGACGCGATCAGGCGCAGATTATCAACCGTTTGATCGAAGAAGAGTTCACACAGAAAACCGGTATTCCGGTTGTTTTAAACCTTGTTACAGGCGATGCAACGCTTATTAAAGCCACACTTGCCGGCAAAGGCCCTGATGTGTCGCTGACCGTTGCTTCCACGACGCCCGTCAATTTGGCGGCGCGCGGTGCGCTTGTTAACCTGGAACAGTTTGACCTTTCTACGTTGAAGTCACAAACCTATGCATCGGCTTGGACACCGTTTGAGTATCGTGGCGGTACCTATGCCGTTCCTGAAACGCAGAATACCGAATTTTTCTTTTATCGGACCGACGTATTTGAATCGCTGGGATTGACCCCACCCGAAACATGGGACGATTTCTATCATATGTTGGAGATTTTGCAAAGCAAGAACTTAATGTTCGGTTGGCCGGAAGTTAACAGCGTTAATCAGGGCAGTTCGTTCGGTATTAATATTTTTGCACGTTTCTTGTTCCAAAGAGGCGGGCAGTTCTACAACGATACCTTAACTAAGACGTTATTTGATACGGAAGAAGCATACAGTGCCTTTGAACAAACGGTGGAACTGTACCGCGTTTACGGTATCAACCGTGAGATCAGCTTTTTCAACCGTTTCAGAAGCGGTGATGCACCGGCCGGTGTTTCTTCGTATTTATTCTATACCCAGTTGATGTCCAGCGCGCCTGAAATTCGCGGTTTATGGGATTTCACGCTAATGCCCGGTACCCGTCGCGAAGACGGTACCATTGACCGTACCCAACTGGGTGCCGCGACCGGCTGTGTTATGATGTCGGCGGCACAAGAACGCGGCGTAGCCGACGAGGCCTTCCAGTTTATGAACTGGTGGTGCGGCGGCGAAGCGCAAGCGGCGTACGGCAAAGAACTTGAAGGCGTGTTGGGTATCATCGGTCGTTTGGCACCTGCCAATCGTGTTGCACTTGAAAGCTTTGACTGGTCGGAAGAAGAACTGGCCACCATCAAAGCTCAGCTTGAGCAAACGAAAAACAACCCCGAAGTACTTGGCAACTATACCGTTGACCGTTCATTGACCAGCGCGTTGCGTGCGGCCATTACCGACAAAAACACAGCGCGTCGCTCATTGTCGATTTACAACAAAGCAATCAACGACGAGATCACCCGAAAGCGAAAAGAGTTCAATCTGGATTAAGGAGACAGCCAAATGAAAAGACCGTATGGTTTGTCAAAAAAAGAAATGAAAAAGAACCTTCCGTACTACGTACTGCTGGCTCCTTTCTTTATCTTGTTTGTGGTATTCATGCTCATTCCCATTCTTTCGGCAATGGTGTTGAGCTTGACCGACTTCAACATGGTACAAACACCCAACTGGGTCGGTTTATCGAACTATGTGCGCATCTTTATCGATGACGAGATATTTATGATCGCGTTGCGCAATACACTGATCTATGCTGTGATATCCGGCCCGGTTGGCTTCATTCTCAGTTTCGTAGTGGCGTGGTTGATCAACGAGATGCCGCGTTCTATCCGTACGGCTGTTACGTTACTGATGTATGCGCCGACACTGGCAGGTAACGTCTATTTCGTGTGGCAATACCTGTTTTCATCAGACAGCGCCGGTTTCCTCAATAACATCTTGATTCAGTTCGGTATCATTAGTGACCCGATTACGTGGTTGACCGACCCCGGCTACAACTTCGGTGTGACATTGGTGGTCATCATTTGGCTTAGTTTCGGCACCGGATTTTTGTCATTCGTAGCGGGTCTTCAGGCGTTGGATCATACGTTTTACGAAGCAGCAGCTTTGGATGGCTTGCGCAACCGTTGGCAAGAACTTTACTATGTCACGCTTCCGCAGATGGGTCCGCAGTTGTTGTTCGGTGCGGTTATGTCCATTTCCAGCGCCTTCGCTGTCGGTTATCACAACCGCGCGTTAACAGGTTTCCCGAGTACGGATTACTCCACGCACACCATTTTATTACACAGTTTAGACTATGCCGATAACCGCTACGAACTTGGTTACTCATCGGCGATTTCGGTCGTATTATTCGCGATGATGATACTCTCGTGGGTATTGATACAAAAAGCACTTAAGAAATTTACTGATTAACGGAAAGTAGGAAAGAGGAAGAACATGAGTACAATTATGGCCATGTATCGCAAGATACAGTTCAATCTTCGTTCCCGCAAAAAGGTGAGTTTGTCGCGATCAAAGGGTGGCACCATTGGCATTTTTCTGTTTTTGCTGATCGTCTGCTCGTTCATGGCATTACCGCTGGTGTATTCCGTGATTCAGTCGCTCAAACCCTTGGAAGAGATTTTCGCATACCCACCGCGTTTCTTTGTGTACAATCCTACGCTTGACAACTTCCGTCAGGTGCTGGCATTGACCGATAACCTGTGGGTACCGTTTGCACGCTATCTGTTTAACAGCTTTTTTGTTACCATCGTCGGCACGCTTATTTATGTGATGCTGTCGTCTATGGCGGCTTACCCCTTGGCAAAAGCCCGTTTTTTTGGCAGTAAGTTGATCAATCAGCTGTTTGTTTGGACGCTGTTGTTTACTGCTGAAGTTACCGCTGTTCCCAAGTATTTGGTGGTAGCGAAACTGGGCATGGTCGACAGCTACTGGGCGATAATCCTGCCGTATTTAGCATCCACAATGGGCGTATTCCTGATGCGTCAGTTCATCGTGGCATCAATTCCCGATTCCACGTTGGAAGCGGCACGCGTTGACGGCGCTTCCGAATATCGTATTTTTGGCCAAATCGTGTTACCCAGTATAAAACCTGCGTGGATGACACTTGTTATTTTTGCCTTTAAAGATTTGTGGAATGCCGGCACGTCGGCAGAGTACATTTACAGCGAAAATCTCAAGGGCCTGAATGCAGTCATGTCCACCATTTCCACCGGTGGTCTGGGGCGCACCGGTGCTGCTTGTGCAGTAGCGGTACTTATGATGATCCCACCGATCGTGATTTTTATTTATTCGCAAGGTTCTGTTATGGAAACAATGACACATTCCGGCCTGAAGTGAGGAAATGCTATGAAGAGAAAATGGCTTATGGGTGCGTTGATCGTGCTGTGTATTGTATGCGCGATCGCCTTGCCGGTCGGCGCTAAATCGGTGACCTACGCACCGTATCTTGGCTATGAATATAACGATTACGGCGAATCGGTAGCGGCCCCCGTCGGGTATGTCCCTACCGCGCAACTGAATAGTCTGTCCATGGGATTGGAAGTGCCCTTGGATGAACCGCAGGATATCTGCTGCGCCGGTGATGGCCGTGTCTATATTTTAGACAGCGGCAATGGCCGTATTGTTGAACTGAATGCGGGTTTTGAAGCACAGAATATTTACGATTCCTTTACTATGGAAGACGGTTCTGAGGCAAAAATCACAGGTGCTACCGGCTTGGCAATCAACAGCAACGGCGATTTTTATGTGGCGATCCCCACACGCTACCAAGTGCTGAAAATTGATCGTTCCGGTCGGGTATTACAATGCTTGACGCGTCCGGACGAAAAACTCTTGGATACGGATGCGCCGTTTATGGCAACCAAGGTTACGGTGGATCATCGCGATCAACTGTACGTTATTGTGGAGAGTATCAATAAAGGTGCGTTTGTTTATACGGCTGAAGGGGAGTTCTTGCACTTTTTCGGCAGTAATCCGGTTGTGTCCACCATGGAAGTTATCAGTGATTACTTCTGGAAACGTTTCATGACCAAAGAACAGCGCAAAGGTATGACGCGTATTACGCCTACCACCTTCCACAACTTTGATGTTGATAATTACGGTTTTTTATATACCGTTACAGCCGGCACCAGCGGTGTTGCCAAAGAAGGTGCCGTTCGCCGTTTGAATTATTCGGGTTCGGATATTTTAAGCGAAGGTCTGATCTTCGGTGACCAGGAATGGGATCGACAGTATTCGATTGCAGCGGCGCATACCGCGTTGACTGATGTGGATATTGATGCGGATGGATATATCAATTTGCTGGATACCGGCCGTGGCCGTGTGTTTCAGTACACCGAAAACGGGCAATTGATTGCCGAATTCGGTACATACAGCGACCAGGTCGGCGGTTTTGGTACGCCCACCGCGATCGAAAGTATCGGTGAAACCGTTTATGTTTTGGATGCGGGAAAAAACGTAGTACATGTTTTTAACCCCAGTGAATACGGCGCTACGTTGCGTACCGGTTTCCAGTTGCTGAACACCACGGATACCAAAGGTGCTTTGGAAGTTTGGACCAAAGCTATGAAAATGAATACCAATAGCCAGTATGCCTACTACGGCATCGGCATGGTATACGATGCTCAAGGTGATTATGCCGCCGCCATGGAACAGTTTAAGTTGGCAGGCGCACATGAAGAATATT
>JAZOQQ010000196.1:0-3384 GCA_045656165.1 Acutalibacteraceae bacterium | reverse complement strand
ATTTTTGTTATCAAATTTCACAAAATCTATTGCAATTTCCAAAATCCTTTGTTATAATTGTTTCCGTAGGCAGTATCGCTATTTTTATGAATAGCGGTCAAAGAACGGGCAGGCGGCGCGCCTGCGTGCGCGTGTCCTGCCTTCGGAAAATTTATTGAAAAGGGGAAAAACAGTATGATTCTCAAGCGTACAGTAGCTATCTTGCTCGCGCTGTGCATGTTGCTCACGTTTGCGGCATGTACCGAGAACGGCAAAAACGGTGAGGAAACCGGCAACAACGCTGTGGAGTCCAACTCCAACGTTGGCGGCGGCCGTACCACCACCACCGGCGGCGGTTATGTTACCAACACCCGTCCTCAGGGCGTTCAGGGCTACGTCGGTCAGGAAGTTGAAATCAAAAAAGGCAACCTCCGACTGATCTACACCGCTCCCGGCAAAAAACGTAATTGGGGTGGCAAGACCTTCACGTATGCAACCATCAACTCCACGGCATCTCACTTGGATATGCTCGCGAAGTTTGAAAAAGAGTATAACGTGAAAATTGAGTGGACGGCTCCCGGTATGGAAAAATACGTCGAGCACATCGGTGCTCAAAAAGCGGCCGGCACACCTTACGACATCGCGTATTTGTATGACACGTGGTTCCCGTCGGAGATCACCAAAGGTTTGTTGGAGCCGGTGGATCCGTACATCACCACCGCTGACTTGTGGGATGGCAAGGATCCCGGTCAGGGCGGTCAGGGCGGTTTCTCGAAATCTCACCTGCAAGGCCTTGCTTGGAACAACCACGCGTATGCGGCTGCCGGCGGCTTCCATGCCGGTTGTGTCGGCCTGTTCTACAACAAGAGAATGCTCCAGCAAGCCGGTCAGCCCGACCTGCTCGACCTTTACTACAAAGGCGAGTTGAATTGGGAAAAGCTCTATGAGATTGGTTCCAAGATCAACAATCCCTCTAAGGGCGTTTACTTCATCAACAACTTCTCCGACTACTACAGCGGCAGTTTCTGTATTTCTTACAATACTGACTTTGCGGTTATCTCGAACGGCATCGTGAAAGAGAACCTGTCGGATAAGACGTTGACTACCGCTCTGCAGATGTTCCAGAAATTCACCTACGGCGAAGGCAAACTGGTTGACCAGACTCCGAAAGCCAACGAAAACAACGGTATCGACGCTTTCGCGAAAGGCACCACCGCTTGTGTCATGCAGTGGCCGGATTCTTGGAAAACCATTTGCGATAAGATCGACGGCAAAGCCGTCGCTTTCGGTAAGAGCAAAGCCAATATCGGCTGGTGCCCGCTGCCCGAACAGAGTGCCGCGAAGAAGAACGTTATGGGTTCCTCCGGCGGCACGGCTATCGGTGCCGGCACTTCCGATCCGTATGTTGCGCTGACCTTCGCTCACTGGAACTCGTTGTATAACATTTACGGTGCTTACACGGAAGGCATGAACGCCGATATCAAGAAGATATCCGTTGCGCTTCTGAACAAGGATAACTATCGCTCTTCGATCTCCGGTTTCTCTTCCTCGGCCGGTAGTGTCCAAAACATTCGTACCCAAATCTGCCGTGCGGTTTCCGGCGGCGGCGATATCGCCTCCACCTTGAAAGCGTACAAGAAACAGCTCCAGCGCGTTCTGGATGCGGCTACTGCCTAATTCGCAGTGCCGAACATTGCCGTACACATCCCTTAAGTTGTGCACGGTGCCTGGCTGATATTAACGGAATGGGAAAGGGATTTTCTCATTCCGTATAGCCGCTTTCAGCGGTATTGGCAACCCCTTTTTTCCATGGCACTGCGTTAAGCAGTAAACTGACAAGGAGGGAAAACCCCTATGAAACAATCGTTCTCCCGTCTTCTCGCCCTCGCGCTGGCGGTGGCCTTGGTGCTCACTTGCGCCATTTCGGGCCTTGTTGTTCCTGTCGCGGCGGCGGATGACTACGTAGCGACCAATGAAAATCTCTTAGCCGATTACACGGCTCCCGAAGGCGAACTCGGCGTTGGTCAAAGACCTTACAAATCGATGAAAAAAGCAATGGAACCCGGCCGTTACGTGCTGCGCTATGAAGCGAAAGGCACGGGCGCGTTCGCTTCGCTTTGCATCGGCGACAGTTGGAAACAAGCCAATGCCGAAGGCAGTTTCGAAAACTGGCGTTGGCATCAGTTGTACTTCACGCTTGATGCGGCTGCCGACCTTACCACGGTTCAGGTCGGTAACGCTTCCAGCACCGAAGGTGCGGTTTGTTCCGTTCGTAACGTGCAACTGTATCGCGTGGGTGATTTCTTCAACCTCGTATACGGCGGCGACATGACTTCCGAAAGCCGTATGTGGACTCATGCCACCAACGGTTTGTCGAATGCTTACGCCTCGGGTGCCGTGCATACGGTCGATCCTACCGATCCGACCAACACTGTGCTCAAATTGACCCGTGGTAAAACGCACTACATTTACTACAATCGCGCCTTTGATGTGAACGGTGGATACACCGTCCCGGAAAACAAAGTGTTGATGGTAACGTTGCGCCGTTCGGGCGGCGGTATTTTGTATCGCCGTTCCTACCACGGCGACTATGCTTCTTTCAGTTATGATTCCACCCGTGCGACTGCTTTGAACGAGTGGACGACTGACGTGCTTTATATCACGCAGGAAGATTTGGCAGCCGAGGGCGGTCTGTACCTGAACCTGAACACCAACACTTCTCTCGCTCAGGGCGGCCCTTACCCTGAACAAGAAACCTACATTGACGACCTTGTTATCTGCGAAGTGCCGATGGCTACTGCCATTCAGATGAGCGAAGCCAACGTGTCGATGTTTGCGGGTGCCAGCACCAAGTTGACGGTCACTTCGTCTCCGGCGGGTTCTTATCCGGGCAAACTGACTTGGGAGACCACCGACGAGTTGGTGGCTACTGTCAAAGACGGAACAGTTACCGCTGTGGCGGGTGCCGCTGTGGGCTCCACGGCGACCATTACCGCGCGTGTGGGTAACCTTTCGGCGTCCTGCACCGTGACCATTAAAGCCCCCACCGTTAACCAGGATATCTATTTTGAAAACAACGTCATTAAAGTGCCGGCTATTGCGGGTGAAGCCTATGACGTGACGTCGCAACTGAAAACCGCTCTGGTTGGTTATGAGCCCACCGTGACCATGGAAGTCACCGGTCTCACGGCTCCCTCGTGGGATTCTACTGCCAAAACGTGGACCGGCGCAGAAAATGCGGCGGTTGAAAAAGTGGGCACCACTTCCTTGCGAGTGATCAAAAACTCTTCGGGTAGCTTAAATGGTGACGTGGCGTTGGCTCACGTGACCCCAACGGTTACGCTCACCGATGCTTACGGCAACAAGGCGGTTGCCACCGTGGAATGGGAATGGCAGAAGCGCCCT
>JAZOQQ010000195.1:0-4295 GCA_045656165.1 Acutalibacteraceae bacterium | reverse complement strand
CACCCGTTCCATATCACCACTTTGAAGACCGATCACCATTTGTATCAAAGCAAAAATACCATAAAAGAGTGCCGCGAACGAGCCGACCGCCACCAACGTATCCATATTGGGATGACGTCGCCATAAGGCCGGAAAACCTTTTTGATAATAAGCACGATTCAAAAAAATGATCGGCAAGCAAAGCGCCAATTGTACCACCGTAAACCAAACGGCATTTTCCTGTCCGTTCAAAATGGCCGGCAAAGGCAGCTGAAACATGTGCCCCATCGCCACATACATCAACGGAAGCAAAAAAGCGAATGACAGGATCAAACGTCGTTCCATTCGCCGCAATTCCGGCATTTTTTGAGACGACGCCTCTGTATTTCCCGCCACGCCGTAACCGGCGTCGACAACCGATTGTACAATATGCGCCGTATCCACAGACGTTTCGTCATATTCAACGATCATGCGGCCTGTCATTAAATTAACTTGTACATACGACACACCCGACAATGCCGCCACCGCGTCATGAACGTGTGTGGAACAAACGGTACAGGTCATCCCCGTGACCGTAAACTGTTGTGTCATGCCAATCTCCTTTTGACGAAAATAAGCGGCCGATTTGGCCGCTTAAATAGTTTCTATTAAGCAAACCGCATGTGCGGCAATACCGTCGCCGCTACCTGTAAAACCGAGACCTTCCTCAGTTGTTGCTTTAACACTTATCTGATCAAGCGCCACATGGCAAGCATTCGCTAATCGCTCGCGCATACAGGTAATATACGGTTTGAGTTTCGGAGCTTGTGCCAACACGGTGGCATCGATATTAACAGGACGATAACCGGCCTCTTCCAATGCTTTGGCAACCTGTGAGAGAAGTTCTAAACTGTCTGCCCCGCGGTACTGCGGATCGGTATCGGGAAACATGCCGCCAATATCACCCAAAGCGGCCGCACCGAGTAAAGCATCGGCAACAGCATGTGCCAGTACGTCAGCGTCGGAATGGCCCAATAAACCTTTTTCGTACGGAATGGTAACACCGCCCAGAATAAGATCGCGATCCGTAACCAAACGATGCACGTCATATCCGTGTCCGATACGTATGCTCATGATAACAACCCCTCTGCCGATAACACATCTTTCGGTGTGGTAATTTTAATATTGGCATAACTGCTTTCTACCAGTTTAACAGGATGACCGATTGCTTCTGCCAACTGACAATCATCGGTAGCATCCAACCCGATTTCCGTTGCATGCGCCCACGCACGTTCGTACACCTCACGGTGAAAAATCTGCGGCGTTTGCATGTTCCAAAGTGTGGAACGGTCAGGTGTTGCTTGCACCATGCCGTTTTTATCCGCCACTTTGACGGTATCGGTCGTATGCACGGCAGCAGCTGCCACCCCATGCTCCTGAGCAGCGAACAACACGCGTTCAATCACATCCGGCGTAATAAGCGGACGCGCACCGTCATGAATCACAAGATATTCTGCCTCACCGCACGCGAGCACGCCATTGTGAACCGATTGTTGCCGAGTCTCACCGCCCGCCGTAACAGCCGTTAATTTATGAATGCCATATTGCGCAGCAATAGAGAGAATGGCCGCTCGGTCAGTTGGTTGCGCCACGACCACAATGGCATCAATCTGTTTACAGGATTCAAAAGCCATCAGTGTATGTGCAATCAGCGGACGTCCGGAAATCGTGATAAACTGCTTGGGTTCTCCCATGCGGGTTGAACGACCCGCCGCTACGATTATTGCAGCAACCATACCGCTCCCTCCTTATTCTTCTACTTCGCAGACAGTTAAAATACCGTCTTTAACCCGAAAACGTATTTCCCATTGTCCAAACGACATACCGTAAAGACGATCGTCATCCAGTTGGTACGACGGGCGCGGATCCTGCCTTAACAATTCCGTAACCACGCCTCGCTTATTTTCGTCAATGCGAGAGAGCAGTTCGGGCGGAAAATCTACCGATACCGCATAATCACGCACCGCATCCGAGAATCCACCTTTGGCATCAGGATGCGCATCGGTATAGGCAATATACGGCTTAATATCTAAAATCGGTGTGCCATCCAACAAATCGGCACCTTCTACGATCAGCACCGTTCCTTGTTCAGCCGTTTTTTCAACCGCCACCAAACGTACCGAGGACAGCCCGATAGCATTCGGACGGAACGGTGAACGCGTAGCAAATACGCCCATGCGCCGATTGCCACCGAGACGAGGCGGGCGAACAGTAGGGTTAAAGCCCTCACGCACCGATTCAGAAAATTGCCAAATCAACCAAACGTGCGAATATTCGTCAATTCCACGTAACGCTTCCGGATCGCGATACGGCTTTTCGAACACAATGGTTGACAACATACCCGTTGCCAATCCACTTTGGCGCGGAATGCCGAATTTGCTGTGAAAATCATTATGAATGCGGGCAATATATTCCATAGAATCTTCCTCACTCTTACATGGTGTTATCATAGCACACCACCTCCCAAAAGTCAAACTCGGTTGACAGCGTATCGTCAACATGTTAAAATCCTAATTATTAGTTATATATTACAAGGAGGTGACCCCCGTATGCTGACCGCAAGCGATCTGCCGATAGAGGTGCGACACGTTTTCTGCAAGCATGGCGTAACGATTGACAGCATCATAGCCGCTGTTCATTTCGACCGCGACACGAGCGGTGCGCATTGTGACGGGTATGCGGCGGTTACCGAAAATGCTTTCGTTATTCTGTGCGGTGTTATGGCGGTTGTCAAAAAAAAGCGTACTTTATTGACATCGCTGCGTACCATGCCGATCACCACAGCATTCACTGAGCTTTCCTTTGCACAATACTCGTGGGATACGCTGACCAACATCACCTTAGAAGAACGTCTTTACGGTTGCCACGTCACCGCCGACACCACCGGCGGACCGATTCACGTCCTGTGCGCAAGCGGTGCTTTCAAGGATGATCTCTCTCGTTTTATCCGCCATCTTCGCGATCACATGCAAGGTCGCCCTGTTACGTGGAACGAGGATGATACCGACGAATCCGTTTGTCCTCAATGCGGCAACCGTTACCCCGACCCGCGCCGTCGCATTTGTCCGAAGTGTATGGATAAGCGCAAACTGCTCAAACGCTTATCGTTATTCTTTTTAAAGTATACACCTTCTCTGCTTGTGCTGTTGTTATTGTTGGTCGCGCTCAGCGCATTGGGTGTGCTTTCGCCGTACGTCGGCTCGGCTTTTTATTACGATGAAGTTTTGAATCAAAACGGTGCGTTTTACGGACAAATTCTACTGGTGTTGGCCATGATTATCGGCATGCGGTTATTTTCCGTTTTACTGAACATGGTTAACGGCATTATTTCGGCACGCATCGCCGCACACGTGACATACGACCTCAAGAAAACGATTTTTAATGCGATCCACCGCCTGTCACTCGGTTTCTTCAACAGCCGTCAGACAGGTGGTTTGATGGCACAAATCAACAGCGACGCGCAAACCATTCACCAATTTTTTGTCAATGGATTGACGCACATCTTGGTAAACGGCGTACAAATTCTGGCACTCATCGGCGTAATGCTGTGGTTCAACCCATGGTTAACGCTGTTTTCCCTGTTAACCATCCCCCCATTTTTCTTGTTACTTCGTTTCTGTTATCGTCGGTTGCACAAGTTGCACGCCAAACGCTTTTCCGCTTCACGTTCCATGAGTAGTGTATTAAGCGATATTTTAAGCGGCATGCGCGTGGTAAAGGCATTTTCAAAAGAAAAGCAGGAAATCAACCGCTTTAACAAGCAATCTGCCCGATTGGCCCGAGAAGACGAAAACCTGTCCACCTTCCAAACGCATGCCTTTCCGCTGGTAAATTTTCTGCTTCAAATCGGCGGATCGTTAGTTTGGGCTTTTGGCGGTTGGATGGTGATGCAAGGGAAACTCACCTACGGTTTATTGCTGAGTTTCGTAGCATACCTCAACTTGATCCACGCTCCGTTACAAAGTTTTGCAGGTATTACCAGCATGTTTACCGACTGTATGAATGCCTGCGCGCGTTTGTTTGAAGTCATGGATGCCATCCCCGACGTGATGGAAGCCGAACACCCTGTTACGATGGACGATATAAAGGGCGACGTTTCGTTTCGCGATGTAGAATTTTCGTATGAAAAAAATCGCAAGGTCATTGACGGCGTGAGTTTTGAAATTGAAGCCGGCAAAACCATCGGCATTGTCGGCCACACCGGTGCCGGCAAATCCACGTTGGCAAATTTGCTGATCCGCTTATACGATGTTTCTGCCGGTCAAATCTGCATTGAT
>JAZOQQ010000194.1:0-3547 GCA_045656165.1 Acutalibacteraceae bacterium | reverse complement strand
GTTAAACCGCAGATGTTATCGGCGGTAGCGGCGGAACTGAAGCCCTTATTTGCCGATGATACCGTGCTGGTGAGTATGTTGGCGGGTGTGACGACCGAACGCTTGGCAAAAGAACTCGGCGATCGCCCGATCATTCGCATTATGCCGAACACGCCTGCTGCGGTGGGCGAGGGTATGATCCTGTATACCGCGAATGCGGCGGTGACCGAGGCGGATAAAGTCGCGTTTGTGCAACTGCTTGCTAAAGCGGGACAACTCGATGAGATCTCCGAAGCGTTGATCGACGCGGGCAGTGCGGTTTCGGGTTGCGGTCCGGCGTTTGTGTATTTGTTTGTGGAAGCGCTGGCGGATGCGGGCGTAGAGTGTGGCTTGCCGCGCGATAAGGCGCTCAAATACGCGGCGCAAACGGTGTGCGGCGCAGGGCGCATGGCGGTGAGCGACGGACGTCATCCCGCGGCACTTAAAGATGCGGTGTGCAGTCCCGGCGGCAGTACCATTGAGGGTGTGCATGCGTTGGAGGACGGCGCTTTTCGCGGCGTGATCATGAACGCGGTACAAGCATCGTTTGAACGTACCAAAGAACTGGGCAAATAAATAACGGCGTGACACGGTTGGTGTCACGCCGTTTTGTTTTTATGCATTCAGGATTTCTAAAATACGGGTTTTAATTTGTGCCATGCCTTTGGCGGTGGGATGATTATACAGTTTATCAATGGTATCAAAAGTGACGGGGGTTAGGTGATACCGTTTGCACGCCTCCAACAGAGTGGCGGTGATTTCGGGCTTTAGGCCGGTGTTGACAAGACAGTAAATATCCGCCTGCGGCAACGTTTCACGCAGGGTTTTGAAGAAACACGCGATCGCCGGTAAGACGTTAAAGAGGTCTTGTTTGACAAAGTGATCAAATTGCGGTTCGCCGAGCGGGGCATTGGACCAACTGTCGTTGGTGCCGCCGAACACGAACACGGTGTGGATGGCGTTGGTTTCAAAAAAGCCCTCGTCAATAAGGCGTTGCAGGCGGTAGATGAAGGAGGATGACGTGGAACAATCGCCGTCGTAGCCGGTGTAGCCGATGGTGGAACCCGACCAACTGTTATTTTGAACCAGGTGGAGCGAGGCCTCTTGCATGAGAGGGTACCACCACGTGTCCGTCACGTCGGTAAAGTCGGTACCTTCGCGTTCACCGCCGTAGTAGTGGCGGAAGCCCTGCGGAATGTGACCGAAAAAGGTGGAATAACTGTCACCGAAAATGAGCGCGTTTTTCATGGGATTACCTCTTTTCACGTGGTGGACTGATAGGACTTGCGGAATGCTGAGGGGGACAAACCGTTGCGGGATTTAAAGGTACGGCTGAAATTACTGCTATCGGAAAAGCTGCGGTGTCACACGAATACTATACTTTTTGGACAATGTCAGCCACCTGCATCACCGCTGTGCCGATTATGACATACTTTTTGGATAATTGCAAGATTTACATAAATTTTAACAACATTTTACATAGCATTTGCGTATGGGATGAATTATAATGAAGTCAATAAAGAGGTGACGGCTGTGGCACACAACGTGTTTATGCGAGGGAATAAAGGAAGCAGGCGATGACGGTTGTCATCGCCTGCTTTTTTGTTGGGAGGGTTATTGTTTCGCTTTGCGAAGCGCTAAGATGCGGTTCATTTCGTTGTAGACGATCATGAAGCCCTCGTCCACGCCCATGCCGGGTTTTGCCAACATTTGCACGGGTTGGGTCGCCATGGCGCAATGCACGCAAACTTGCGCGCTGCGGTCGGTTTCGTTGCAGGTGCCGCCTTGGTAGGCGCCGACACCGTGCTCTTTGCAGTACAGCACCGCTTCAATGGTGTTGTTGACACCGCCGAGGTCGGGGGTCTTGATCTGCACCATGTGACCGGCTTTGTTGTCAACGAAGAGTTTGATATCTTCTAAGGTGTTGCACCATTCGTCTGCGACCAGTTCCACGTCGCAACCGCGGTCGTCCAGTTCTTTGGTAAGACCGGCAAGCGCGGTGATCTGGGTTTCACGGTCGCAGTCACAGTCCATAGGACCTTCAATGCGCAGTTTGAAGGGCTTGGCAATGTTGCCGAGTTCTTCAATGTAATCGGCCATGGCTTTGTAGTTGTTGTTGCCGAAGGCCGCGCCGATGGTGCCGTACACGTCAATGTGCATGACGGGTGCGTAGGAGTCGTCTTTGCGGTTTTGCAGGATACGGTCGCGCAACCACGCAACGTACTCCGCTAATTTTTCGCCTTTGCGACCGAGTTTGGTGTCGATATTGTTGATGAGTGCGTGCGGCAGTACCGCGGCACCTTTAATGATCATTTTATCGGCGTTGTCGTAACGGTCGTCGCCCGACTGGGTGAACAACGGCACGGGTTTATCGGATACGGTGCAGCCGTATTCATCGGCTACCACTTCGCACATCATGCGACCGCTGGCTTTGGCAACGGCATCCAAAATGGCTTGCGACAGGCCGTAACGGATAGCGGTGTGCAGACGTTTGCCGTTCACTTGGATGGCTTCCATCATGGCGCACAGTTCACGGAAGTTGTCGGCTTCTTTGCCGACGAGTTGCGGTTTGATATATGTGTCGATGACCGGAATGAAATCTTCGGCCAAAAACAGCGGATCGCGGCCGCCCGCGCCGGAATACTGCACCGCGGCGCAGTCACCGTAGGCGATCTGACCGTCTTCGAGCACTAACATGACCGAAATGGATTCACCCGCTTGACGCACCGAGCGGAAACCGTCGGTGACGGGGGTGCCGACATAAAACACGCCGTCGTGGCCGGCGCCTTGTTTGATGGCACGCTGGTCGTCAAAATAAAAGCCGGTGCGGCCTGCGGAACAAACAACGTTTGTAATTTTCATGGTGGTTTTCTCCCTTCATTATTTCGGGCGGCCGACTAAGCGACCTTTGCCGATGGCATATACGTCGTCAATGACCATTTGGAACGATACGTCGCGTTTTTCGGCGGTGGCACGTTCTTGAATTTTGGTTTTGTGGAAATCCACCAGTTCTTTGGAGAACGGCAGGTTACCGACGTCCAGAATACGCACCGCACCTTCGTTGTCGCGGCAGGGCAACAATTTGCCGGCGTTGAAACGACAGGGGGCAAACGGAACGTCAAGCACGCCCGCTTCTACACCGCGGCACACGCCGACGGCAATGTCGCCGCCACCGAGTTCAAAGCATTTGTCCACGATCGCGCGCGTTTCGAGTTTGATGATCTCTTTTTCCTCGTCCAGACGTTTGTCCTGGAAAGTTTGGTCGGATAACATGTTGACTACCTGCTTGGTGCAACGCAGACCCTCGGCATTGGCTTCCATGGTGGGAATACCGACCGCTTCGTGAGGCGTTTTGACGATAACCTTGGTGGCTTTGGATAACGCGGCGATCAAACTGCCTGACGAGATAACGCCGAATGCTTTGGCTTCGTCGGCGGGGAAACCGCCCATCCACTGGTGGAGAACGGTGGTTACTTCCACATCATTGTAGCCGTACTTGTGGGGATATTCATCGGTGAGTTCTTCCAGT
>JAZOQQ010000193.1:0-21487 GCA_045656165.1 Acutalibacteraceae bacterium | reverse complement strand
AAAGGGGGAATACAACATGGCAGAAATTTTGGAAATTATTATGCTGGTCAGTTTCGGTGCTTCGTGGCCGCTGAACGTCATAAAGTCCTATCGGTCGCGTACCACGAAAGGCAAAAGCTTACCGTTTTTGTGCTTGATCTTGTTCGGATATATCGCGGGTATGGCATCTAAATTTGTAAATCCTGTATTCGATTTTTCGGCAAAATGGTACGTCTTGTTCTTTTATGCACTCAATTTCGTGATGGTGTTCTTTGATTTTTTGATGTATTTCCGCAACCGCAAGTTGGACAAAGCCGCCGGTTTGTTATAAATCACTTGCCTTTAAAGCCGTCGAGAAATTCGGCGGCTTTTTTCTTGCTTTTATATATGAAATATGATATACTGTGGAAGATTTCAACGTCCTGCCGCAATTTCGGCACGACAGAACGGAGGAAATATGGACAAGCAAACAGAATTTAAGCCGTACATCCCGGCGGAACGGGTCACCCCCGAACTGACCATCACATCCATTGTGATCGGCGTACTGCTGGCGGTCGTTTTCGGCGCCGCTAATGCGTATTTGGGCTTGCGCGTCGGTATGACGGTATCTGCATCCATTCCGGCGGCTGTTATCGCCATGGGTGTCATTCGCGTACTCATGCGCAAAAACTCCATTTTGGAAAGTAACATTGTACAAACGATCGGTTCGGCGGGTGAATCGCTGGCAGCAGGTGCTATCTTTACCTTGCCTGCGCTGTTCATTTGGGCAACCGAAGGCAAGGGCGAGAACCCCGGCATCTTGGAGATCACCTTGATTGCGCTGATCGGCGGTCTGCTCGGCGTGTTCTTCATGGTGCCGCTTCGCAACGCGCTGATCGTAAAAGAACACGGCGTGTTGCCGTACCCCGAAGGTGCAGCGTGTGCCGAGGTTCTGCTTGCCGGTGAAGAGGGCGGCTCTAACGCTTCCACCGTGTTCGCCGGCATGGGTTTCGCGGCTTTGTTTAAGTTTATTATCGACGGTCTGAAAGCCGTTTCGGGCGAGATCACCCTCACGGTAAAAGGTTTTGCCGGTGCAATCGGCACCCAGATCTACCCTGCCGTGATGAGCGTTGGTTATATCTGCGGCCCGCGCATTTCGTCGTATATGTTCGCAGGCGGCTTGCTCAGTTGGGTGGTAATCATTCCGCTGATCGTCGTGTTTGGCGCAGGTATCACCATGTACCCCGGCACGGCTCCCATCGGCGAAATGTTTGCCGAGGGCGGTGCTTCCGCTATTTGGAGTTCGTATATCCGCTACATCGGTGCGGGCGCCTTGGCAACCGGCGGTATCATCAGCTTGATCAAGTCGTTGCCGCTTATCGTCAAGACTTTCAGCGGCGCTATTAAGAGCATGGTCGGCGCGGGCGCCACATCCGGCAAGCGTACCGACAAAGATATCAGCTTGCTCATCGTTATCCCCGCCATCGTCGTGCTGACGTTATTGGTATGGCTCATCCCCGCGATCCCCGTCAGTTTGCTCGGTGCATTTATCGTGGTATTGTTCGGCTTCTTCTTCGCGACCGTTTCGTCGCGTATGGTTGGTTTGGTCGGCAGCAGTAACAACCCTGTATCGGGCATGGCGATCGCGACCTTGCTGTTCACCACGTTGATCTTGAAATTCACGGGTGCCACGGGTATTGCCGGCATGACCAGCGCCATTGCCATCGGTTCCATTATCTGCATCGTCTGCGCCATCGCGGGTGATACGTCACAAGACTTAAAAACGGGTTATTTGCTAGGCGCTACCCCGAAGAAGCAGCAGATTGGTGAGATCATCGGTGTGGTGGCTTCTGCCTTTGCGATCGGCGGTACCTTATATCTGCTCGCCAGCGCGTGGCAATTCGGTTCTGCGGAACTGCCCGCTCCGCAAGCCGGTTTGATGAAACTCATTACCGAAGGCGTTATGGAAGGTAATCTGCCGTGGAATCTCGTGTTCATCGGCGTTGCCGTTGCGGTGTTAGTGGAAGTGTTGGGTATTCCCGTGTTGCCGTTTGCGATCGGCGTGTACCTGCCGGTTCACCTGAACGCTTGCATCATGGTCGGCGGTTTGGTTCGTTTGGTGTTAGATAAGATCCGCTACAAAGACGAGGAAACCAAAAACGCCGTCATCAACGACGGTATCCTGTTCAGTTCCGGTATGATCGCGGGCGAAGGTTTGGTCGGCATCCTGTTGGCAGTGTTCGCGGTGTTCGGATTGGATAAAGCCATCAACCTGTCGGCGATGTTCAACATCCCGCAGATTGTCTCGGATATCGGCGGTATTGTGTTGTTCGCCGTCACCATCGTCATCTTGCTTTGCTTCTCGCTGTGGAAGAAAAGAGCGAGCAAAGCATGAAAAAGCGTAAACAACAAGTAATCTCCCAAAATTATTTGGAAAACATTCCCGTTCGTAACCCGTCGCTTCGTTGGTCTGCCGACGAAAGCGGCGCGGTTACTTTGGAAATTGATAACAAAGGGGTTATGAACCGCATCGCTCAAGTGCTGTTCAGGAAACCGAAGGTATCGTATATCCACTTGGATGAAAACGGTAGTTTTCTGTGGCCGCTCATCGACGGGGAAACCGATCTTTTAACACTCGGTGAAGCAGTAGAGGCCCATTTCGGCGAAGCGGCACATCCGCTGTATGAACGGCTCGCCAAATATTTTCAAATTTTGGAGAGTTACGGCTTTATAAGCATGAAATCATAAAATGAAAGACCGGAAGGGTTTCCTTCCGGTCTTTTCTTATGCGCGGTAATCAAAATCTTTCAATTGCCGTAAATACTCTTCCCGATCTAACATGTAACTCAAACCGTGGTCGGCACCTTTTACGATAACCAGTTTCTTTTTGGCGGTGCAAACCTCATGGTTGCGCACACTCATGTCGCACGGCACAAAAGCATCGGTATCGCCGTGAATGAAGATGATCGGCAACGGACAACACTTCATAACCTCAATGGGCGGCTGTTCTTCCAAATCAAATCCGCCAAACCATTTGGCCGAAAGTTTAATGAGCGGATACAACAGTTTCGGCGGTAGTTTGACGTCTTCACGCACCACCTTGCAAATGATTTCTTTTGCCGAGGTGTAGCCACAGTCGGCCAGCAAACCGATAACGTTTTTCGGAAGCGGCTTGCCTGCCGCCATCATGACGGTAGCGGCGCCCATCGAAATGCCGGTTAAAATAATCGGCACGTCCTCACCGAAGCGTTTCGCCAAATGCTCTGCCCACATAACACAGTCGCGGCTTTCGTTGACACCAAACGTGATCACGTGCCCTCCGCTTCGTCCGCTGGCGCGTTGATCCACGATCAACGCATTGCGCCCCAACGCAAAAGCGCGTTGCACACCGCCACACAGATCACGTTCCGCCGCACCGCGATAACCGTGCATCATCAACTCGATCGGCGCCCCTTTTTGGCATTCATAATATCGCCCATAAAGCGAAAGTCCGTCAAACGACATGATACGCATTTCTTCGTACGGAACGGCGCGCACTTCTTTCATCCAGGCAATCATCGTGTCACGATACGGTTCGTACGCTGCACCGGGCGGGATATCGTAATCATCCGGTCCATACACCTGTTTTTTGAAGACAAAAAACGTCAGGGAAAAACAGATCCACAGTACCAGCAAAAACAACAATGCCAACGCCAACAGTATCCAAACAACGATCACGTATTTCCCCTCCTTTTTTATTTTCATTGTATCACCGTGCTCATGCCAATGCAAGAACCGGCAATGCAAAAATTCTTGCTTTTTGTCATTTTTTCCGTTACAATACAAAGTGAGGAGTGACGGTATGAATATTGATGTGAATTATAAAAATAAAAAGCGGTACAACACCGCCAAATATCCCATTCGCCAGCCAAAGATCATTACCTATCTCATTTGGTTGTTGTCCCGCATGATGCTGATCGGCAAACAATACAAAGTGGAAAAAATCAATATGGACGGGTTGAAGCCGCCGTATATGATGCTGAGTAACCACATGTATTTTATTGATTTCGAATTGGCGGCCATGGGCACGTTGCCGCATCGTGTCAGCAACGTTGTCAGTATTGACGGCTATTATCGCCGCCCGTTTTTGTTGGAACTCATCGGCGCAATCTGCACCCGCAAGTTTACCATGGACTTGCATTTGATCAAATCCATCAATCGCGTGCTGAAACGTGGTGACATTCTCTCCATGTATCCTGAAGCGCGCTATTCCCCTTGCGGCACGCAATCGTATATCCCCGAATCGCTCGGCAAACTTATTCGCATGAATAAGGTGCCGGTAGTCGCGGTGGTACACCACGGCAATCATCTGCACACGCCGTTTTGGAACTTCCGCAAAACACGAAAAGTGCCAATGCACACCACGATGACGCAGATCTTGACCGCGGAACAGGTCAAGTCCATGTCGGCGGAGGAAATTAACAAGGTCGTGCGCGAGGCATTGCAATACGATGAATACCGTTATCAAAAAGAAAACGGTATTCTCATCACCGAGCCGTACCGTGCCGAAGGGTTGCACAAAGTGCTGTATCAATGTCCGCATTGTATGACCGAGTCAAAAATGGATTCCAAAGGCACCGAGATCTTCTGTACGCATTGCGGTAAACGCTGGAACTTAAACGAGGACGGCACCCTTTCCGCTTTGGAAGGCGAAACGGAGTTTTCGCACGTGCCGGATTGGTTCGACTGGGAGCGCGAACAGGTGCACAGCCAAATCGATGCAGGCGAATATCGTTTTGAGGACGAAGTGGAAGTGTATTCTCTGCCGCGCTGTTGGCGTTTCATCCAACTCGGCAAAGCGAAACTGACACACGATCCCGAAAACGGATTCGTGCTGACAGGGCATTATAATGGTGAAAACTACCGTATTCAGCGTACACCCGTGATGACAAACAGTTTGCACATTGAATACGATTACTGTTATATCAAACCGTTTGATTGTGTGGATATTTCAACGGAAAACGACTCGTTCTACTGCTATCCCACCAAACCAAACGTGGTAACCAAACTCGCTTTTGCGACCGAACGATTATATCAGTTAACAGTAAACGCCGCCAAGGAAACGGCAACAAAATAAAAAAAGCGGGTATTTCGGAGTGTTCCGAAATACCCGCTTTTTGCACGGTGTTAAACCTTTTGATTGTTTATAATTCTTTCAATAACCTCGCGATTGGCTTTCATCCGCACAAAGTTGATGATAAAGAAAATGGGCGAAACCACACCTAACAGGATGGTGAAGATCAACATGCCGATATTGCCGCAACGGTTATAAGTAAGAGAAAAGTCGGTGTAAACGGTGTGGATATACTGCGGTAGTTTTTCACCGGCTTTTTTACCAACAACCCCCAAGGCAATGAACATGCCGCCGAAAAGAACGGCATACATAAAGCCCAATGTCATGGCAAATCCGCCGCCGTAACTCTCGCCAACCGCGGCTGCTAAGGCACCGATGAGAGCGAAGAGCATAAAGACGGACGCATATACGATACCCACGATGATAAACACTTTCGACGCAATGCTCCATGCTTTTAATTCCCAACGAAGCAAGCGGTGGGTGTTTTCCAAGAATTCGCGCTCTTCCGCAAGCAAGCCCTCACCATAATTGGGAGTCGCCGCAGGAGCAGACGGTTGCATGTCGACGGGCGCTCCGCAACCGACGCAAAAAGCCGCACCTTCTACAAGTTCTTGACCACATTTCGCACAATAACGCATAATAAAACCTCCTTTATTGGTTTTATCGTATCACAAATCGGCCGTTATTTCAATAGCCATACCGGTGTTTGTTCACCAATAAGCAGCCAACCGCCATGATCGTAGCGGCGATTTCTGCGACCACGATGGAATACCAAATGCCATCAATGCCAAAGAAAATCGGCAGCAACAAGACCGCAATCACCTCAAAGACAACCGTACGCAAAAACGAGATGAGTGCTGAAACAAAACCGTTGTTGAGGGCTGTAAAAAACGAGGACGCAAAAATCGGTAATCCTGAAAAAATAAACGAGAACGAGAAAATGACAAAGCCACGCAAGGTCAGTTCGTACAACTCGCGGTCGTAACCGACAAACAGTCGGGATAAGGGCGCGGCGAGCACTTCGGAGGCAACTAACATGCCAACCGATGTAACACCAACGATGAGCAAACTTTTGTGCAATATACTATGCAGTTCCTCACGGTTTTGTGCGCCGTAATGATAGCCGATAAGCGGAGCGGTTCCGACCGAATAGCCAATAAACATCGACACGAACGCAAAACTGACATACATCATCGTGCCGTATGCCGCCACACCATTTTCACCCGCATATGCAATCAGTTGTGCGTTATACAACATGCTGACAAGCGACATGGATATGTTGGACAAAAACTCCGACGAACCGTTGGTAGTGGCCTTGAGCAACGCTTTTCCGTCAAAATAAAAACCGGTAAGATGCAACAAACTATCGTTAGGACGGGCAAAATACACAAGCGGGATTATGCCGCCGACAAGTTGGCTGAAAGCCGTTGCCAGTGCCGCGCCGACTAATCCGCAGGGGAACACCGCGACCAGTAAAGCATCAAGGACCATGTTGCTGATGCCGGCCGCCAAGGTTACGTATAATCCCAACTGCGGTTTTTCGGCGGTGACAAAAAAGCTTTGAAATTCAAACTGCAACATCTGCGCAGGCAGAGCCAGTAACAGAATACGACCATACGTCACACAGTCCTGCAGCATGGCGCCTTCCGCGCCCAACCACGCCGCAATAGGACGAATAAACGTCATGCCGAACGCCACCAACACCGCGCTGATACCGAGCGTTACGTAAATAATCAACGAAAACAAGCGTTGTGCTTTTAACAGATCGCCCTCGCCGAGCGTTTTGGCAATCAAGGCGCTGCCGCCTGCACCAAACATAAAGCCGATAGCGCCGAAGACCATTAGGAACGGGAAAATGAAGTTGACGGCGGCAAATGGGGTTTTGCCGACAAAATTGGAAACAAAAAATCCGTCTACCACGCCGTAAACGGACGTGAAAACCATCATCACGACCGACGGCAAGGTGAAGCGCAACAGTTTCCCGTATGTAAAATGGTCGGATAATTGAATACGCATAGTTGCTCCTATCGCAGTAATGCAACGTTCCATTTGTTGCGGAATACAAATTGTTTCTCTAACAGTTTGGTAAAACAGCCAATCAAAAGACCGTTGACCAATGCACAGATCACCGTGCCGAGCTTAACACCTTCGAATACGCCAAACCCGAAAAAGCAAAAAGACAGCACGATACCAAGCGCCGTGCTGAGGCAGTCGTAAGCGGTTTTGACCTTGCGGATGTCCCACTTGCCTTTGCTCGCCAGTTCTTTGACGATCAGTTCGTAAACTTCAGGCGGTAAATAGGTGTGAAAAAACAGCGATACGGCGAATGAGCACAACCCCGTGCCGAGCACATAATACACGATACGCAACCACAGTATGTTGCTCGGCAAACCGGACAACAGGAAAACGGCGCCGTCCAGCAACGTGCCGTAAAGGACGGCCGTTACCAGCGATAACGCGTATGAAAGTTTGAATTGCCGCATCAGGATAACTGTCAATACAATGAGCAGCGCCTGAAAGACATATTCCGCCACACCAAACGTAAACCACGGCAAAAACTCAGACAGTTTCAGATGTAAAATATAGGCAGGGGCTACGACCATGGACATGCCGAAATCCGCTTTTGCGGTAAAAGCGGCGGCAAACGCCATGATGATGAGCCCCAGCACGTAAGCAACCTCGGCATAAAATACTTTTTGTTTCATAACGTTACTTCGCCGAGGACGGTCTTCGTAATATATTCACCTTTAAAGCCGCGCAAGGTATCCATGTGCGGCTGTGTCAGATGTATCTGTTGGTGTTCTTTGGTTTCCCATTGCTCAATAAGCAACAATTCGTTGGGGTCTTTTTCCGACAAGTAGTAATCGTATTTGCAACAGCCGTTTTCGGAACGGATCGCTTCCAGCACGCCGCTTTGTTTCACGCGCTCAATAAACGCTTCGCGGCGGGACGGCAAACAATCAAATTTCACATAAATGGTATACATGGTAATCCTCCTTAAAACTCTAATTCATCACGGAAAAACCCACGTGTATCGGCATAACGACCTTGATCATCCACAATGGATACTCGTACGTATTTCGCACGATCCTCAATTTCAAAATCCGCCGAGGTAATCGTTTCACCTTTTTCGGCCAATTTGCGGTACGGCGCTTTGCTGCCCGTGAAGACGGCAATGCGCGACACATCGGAGCATTCAATGTGAATGCGATTGCCGTCCATGGAAACTTCATGGAATACCGGACCCATGGACGAATACATTTCACCGGTTTCCATCGCACGGAAAATCGCATCATACGTAAAGGCATCCGGCATGATCATGGCAAACCCGCCGAAGGAATCAAAGCGCGGTGAATCAATGGGTTGCTTACCATGGGTATCGTCGGCACTGTGACAAAATATACGCTTTCCGGCCGTCAAGAGTTTGTCATACAGGGGTGCATTGTATTCCAATCCGCCACTGATAAGGTAGCAAGCATAGTTGCACATTTCCATACTGAACAGACCCTCATATTGCAAAACGTCCGACTCCGGTTCCATCGACCACCACGGATGATTATACGAAACGATATACCCGTTTTCGCGAGCGGTCCGGATAAATTCGTTGATATACTCCACCGTGTATTCACGAGTTCGCTGTGAACCGACTTTTTGGTACGCCTGTTTTTGCTCGTCGGTGTGGTAGCGGCAATAATTCGGGTTGTAGCACACCAACGCTTCGTTGGCGGGATCGCGCGCAAACAGATTCAAGTGGATCTCACTTTCATATGAGTTATGTACCGCTTCTTTGTTGTGGCGAATATAGGCCTCGTAACCCGTGATGGTAATAAAATCAGGGTCGTCCAAATAGGAACGGCTTTTGGGCGATTCATGGTCGGTGATCGCCAAAATCGAATACCCGTGACCTTTATACAACTCTTTGAGTTCTTCGGGTGTACGGCGACCATCGGAATGGGTACTGTGTCCGTGCAAGTTTGCTTTATATTGTTTTTTTAAAGGTGAAATCAGATACATCTACAATACGCCTCCACTTCGTTTAAGGATAGCACAGAACTACCCATTTCGCAACGAAAAATTTTCAAAATTGGTGTTGACAAAGCCGTGGCCTTATGATATGATGAAGCCCACACGAAAACAGCGCTTATTTTGTAAATGGATTAGAATTTCCGCGGGGAAGTTCTACCCATTTGCAGGATAGGCATTTTTTATGCCTTCCTACGACCAAAAGAATATGTTTTAGGAGGCAAGAATTATGGGTTACTATTATTCTGATCCCACCGCCAACAGCGCGCTGGGAAGCATCAATCGCGAGTTTTCGCGGTTGGAAAAACGGGCTAAGCACCTGCGCCGGTTGCGCGATGCCGGCAAAATTTCGCCCGAAGCGCTCGAAAAAGCGCAGGCGGAGTTCAAGGGGTTGTATCAGCACGTGCTGACAAACGCCTTGAACGCCAAACAGCCCAAAGAAGAAGCCCCGTCTTCGGACGGGGCTTCTTCTTATTAGCATATTTTTAAATACATCGGGCGGCGCCTACAAAAGTGAGTTCATGATCGTCGCGCTCGGGATTGTTTGTATCGTGATGTTGATCCTTTCGCTTACATGCGAACGTTATAAAGAGAAAGCGACACTCCGATCGAGTTCGCTTCTTCTTTATTCTTCCGTTAAAATAGCAATTGCCTCTACGTATTGTTCATAACGTTTGCGCGCCTTTTCGTCAATAACATTCAAGCGGGAAAGATCCGAATTGTGACGAAGATCTGCCAGTTTCACCGCCTTGGCAAGGGGGTTCTGCTTGATAGCGCGAACATACTGTTTATAGTTAACGTTTTTTTCGTGCGTAAGCAACGCCAATGCTCGGATAACCTCTTCGCCGAACCCTTCGGCTGCCAGTGCTTCTAACGACCAGTCGGTATCTTCAACCATGTCATGCAATAGCGCGACAATCGTTTCCTCTTCGGTTTCCATTTGCTCCGCCACGTAAAACGGATGGAACACGTACGGCAAACCACTTTTATCTTTTTGCTCCTTGTGCGCCTCAAAACACAACGACATCGCTTTTTTTGTGAGGGAAGTATAAATCATAGGTATCCTCTCCTTTTTACCCAGTATATCACAAAATAATCGGATTCGCAATCATCACTTTTGAAACGTAACCTGTTTGAGAATAATAGCGTTGCACATCGAGCGTATATATGCTATGATATTGGAGTACGGCGTTTTGTTTGCCGTTCTGCGCAACAGATTCTATAAAATTCAAACCGCACACCTTTTTAGAAAAGAGGAGTGGAAACATGCAATATCGACAACATCTCACAGAAGTCATTCTTCCGTTTTGGCTAAACCACGCCATCGACACCGAATACGGTGGGATTTTCACACAATTGGATGAAACGGGAAACCGTTACGGCGACGAAAAAAGCGTATGGTTCCAAGGCCGCGCTTTATATAGTTTTTCACTCGCCTACAACTGCGGTGTTCAGGATAAGCGCTTGTTGTCGGCCGCTAAAACCATTTTTGAGTTCCTGCCGAAATGCAGCGACAATCAGTTCCGCATGCCGTTTGTTGTCACACGCGACGGCCAAACGCTCGAACAACGAAACTATTACTTTTCTGAAACGTTTGCCGCAATCGGGTGCTGCGAATACTGGTTAGCAAGCGGCGATGTGAGAGCCAAAGAATGGGCGGAAGCATATTTTGATGTCGCCTATCGTGCATACTGTCGCTATCAAAGCCCCACCGTCGAGGGGATGCGATTACACGAATTGGCCCCTTGCATGATCTTGCTGGCTACAGCGCACGTATTGCGCAAAATCGAACCACGCAAATACGATGCCATTGCCGCACAAATGACACACGACGTGTTGTTGCACGTAACCGACAAAGGAATGTTGGAAAACGTTTCCCCAACCGGTCAGTTCGTAGATACCCCGACCGGCCGTATCGTCAATCCCGGTCACAGTTTGGAGGGCGCGTGGTTCCTCATGGTACAAAGTGAATTAACCGATGATCCCGCGCTGTTTGAAACGGCCACACATATCGTGGGCAAATCCATGAAATATGGGTTGCGTAACGGCGGTATTCTGACGTTTTGCGATTGTGACGAAAAACCCACGACGTTTGTGGAATGGGATATGAAAAAATGGTGGCCGCAATGCGAAGCCATGATTGCCGCTAAAATGTGCTATCTGAAAACCAAAAACCCGAAATACTTAGAGTGGTATCTTACGATCGAACAATTCGTGGAAACACATTTTGTTGATCACAAAAACGGTGAATGGTACGGCTATCTTCACTATGACGGTACGGTAGCCAACACATTGAAAGGAAACATTACAAAAGGGCCTTTCCATATCCCGCGGATGTTGCTGATTTTAGAGAAACTGGACACACTCGCAAGCCGCGGCGAAAAATTGATCGTTCTGTAAAAAACGCGCCACCGCCGTTCTCGGCGGTGGCGCGTTTCCGGCTTTTTAAAAATCAACTTGGATTTCAAGGCGTTGTCCGATCATACTATCCATATCGGTGTTCCTTTTATGCTATCATACGATATCTCGTGAACAGTTATAATCGTTATGAATTTGCAAGGTACACCGAAACGTGCTTGACAACAAGGGCTTTTTCCCTTACTATATAGTAGTTAATATAAAATATTAGTCTATATTGATAAAAAGTGATCCCTCTGTCACGGATTTTGAAGAAAGGTTTGTGTGATTATGGCTTCTCATCTGCTCGGCGTAAAAGTGCCCCATCGAAAGGGCACGAAAGCCCAACACGTTTCACGTATGGACACTCCGAAAACGGTAACTGTTCCCATGTCCATGCACATCGGCAAACCGGCGATCCCCACCGTAAAAGTGGGCGACCTCGTAAAAGTTGGTACAAAGATCGGTAAAGCGGACGGCTACGTTTCCGCCGACGTCTTTGCCAGCGTATCGGGGAAAGTTGTCAAGTTGGTTGATTATTTGATGTATAACGGCGGAACCACCGAAGCTGTCGTTATTGAATCCGACGGCGAAATGACTGTTGACGAATCCGTTGTGCCACCGACCGTCAACAATCGTGAAGAACTGGCGAACGCCATCAAAGCGGCAGGTATCGTCGGTCTGGGCGGAGCCGGTTTCCCCACGCACGTGAAACTCAACGTCGAACCCGAACGTATTGACTATTTGATCATTAACGGTGCCGAATGCGAACCGTACGTCACCAGCGATACGGTGACCATGCTCACACGCACCGACGATATGGCGGTTGCTTTAAAAGCACTGAACCGTTATCTTGGCATCAAACAGGTCATTATCGGTGTGGAACAAAACAATAAACAAGCGGTTGCCTCGATGAAAACATTGGCCGAATCTTTCGACGGCTTCTCGGTGAGGGTTCAAGCTTTGCCGCCGGTTTATCCGCAAGGCGGTGAAAAGGTATTGGTATATCATACCACCGGCCGTAAAATCGCCGCCAATACATTACCGATTGACGTGGGTTGCATCGTGCTCAACTGCACCACCGTCGCGGAAATCGGCAATTATTTGCGCACCGGCATGCCGTTGGTTTCAAAATGCGTTACGGTGGACGGCGGTGCGGTAAAACAGCCGCAAAACGTCATCGTTCCCATCGGAACCGCGCTTTGCGATTTGTTTGACTATTGCGGCGGTCTGACTGTGGAACCTGCGAAAATCGTTTACGGTGGGCCAATGATGGGTATCACCGTACCGAGCGCCGATCGTCCGATTCTTAAAAATACCAATGCCGTTCTCGCACTTACTGCCAAAGAAGCAAAATTGCCGAAAACCACGGCCTGTATTCGTTGCGGTGCCTGTGTGAACACTTGTCCTTTCGGCTTGGCCCCTGTCAGCATTGCACAGGCGTATGCCAAAAAAGACGTAGAGTCCCTGCAACAACTTTCGGTTTTGTCTTGCATGGAATGCGGTTGCTGCAGTTTCGTGTGTCCCGCCAACCGTCCGTTGGTGCAGATGAATAAACTGTCTAAACAACTGGTAATGGCGGAAGCGAAAAAGGAGGCCAACAACTCATGAGTTCCTTAACTAAAATTATGGTTTCTCCCCACATCCACAGTGGTAAATCTACGGCAGGGATCATGCGCGACGTGTTGATTGCATTGTTACCGGCCACAGTTGCCGGTGTGGTTATCTTCGGTTGGCGCGCGCTGTTGGTCGTAGCCGTTTGTGTGATTTGCTCGGTTGGGTTTGAAGCTCTGTTCAACTTGATCATCAAAAAAGAACAAACCATTGGCGATTTGTCTGCCGCCGTAACCGGCTTGCTGCTGGCACTCAACTTACCTGTCAACGTTGCATTATGGCAATGCGCTGTCGGTGCGTTGTTTGCAATCGTGGTAGTAAAATGTCTCTTCGGTGGTATTGGTCAAAATTTAGTCAATCCCGCCATTACCGCCCGCGTATTTATGCTGGTTGCGTTCGCCTCGTTGGCTACCCCGGCCTTCCCGGTCGATGCGGTATCGAGCGCGACGCCTCTGACGGCCGAAACCATGCCGTCGCTTTTGACGTTGTTTATCGGCAATCATGGCGGTGCAATCGGTGAAACCTGCGCCGCCGCCCTGTTGCTCGGCGGCATCTACCTGTTGATTCGCCGCGTAATCAGTTGGCATATCCCCGTTATCTTTATCGGCACGGTGTTTGTCTTCTCGTTCGTGATGGAAGGTTTCGCCGCAGCCGATGCGTTGGCGCTCACCTTGTCGGGCAGCGTGATACTCGGTGCAATCTTTATGGCAACCGATTACACCACCTCGCCTTCTACGGCATGGGGTAAAGTGCTGTTCGGCTTAGGCGCCGGTTTGTTGACGTGTCTCATTCGCTATTTCGGCAACTACCCCGAAGGCGTTTCCTTTGCAATCCTGTTTATGAACATTCTCACCCCCTACATCAGTCGCTGGACAGCACGCAAAGTGTTTACGGCAGGAGGGCAAAACGCATGAAAACAAACATTAAAAATCTCTGCATTTTCGTTTGCATCTGTACCGTGATCACCTTGTTATTGGCAACCACCAACTTTATCACGGCACCGATTGTTGAAAAGAATCAAAACGCTTCTGCCAATAAGGCACTTTTGGAAGTCATGCCGAACGGCAAAGGCTTTGAAAAGGTGGATATCACCGCTCTCACCTTGCCTGCTACGGTCACCGAGGCCTACAAAGAAACCGACGGCCAAGGCCACGTGATCAAGTTGGTAACGGCCGGTTACGGCACCGATATGGTCATCATGTGCGGTGTAGATGCCAAAGGCGTAGTAACCGGTGCGGTATGCCTGTCTTCGAACGAAACACTCGGCAAGGAAAAAACATACGGTGAAAACTTTGCCGCTAAAGATGCCGCCGCCGTAGACGCGGTTGACGTCATTGCAGGCGCTACCAAAACCACTGCGGCCTATAAGAACGCCATCAAAGACGCGCTGAATGCCGCGATCATTTTGGGCGGCGGTTCTGTGGATATTCGTACCGAAGAAGAAATCTTGGCCGATAATCTTGACGCGGCATTGCCCGAAGGTGCCAAAGCGTTCGAAAGAGTATTCCTCACCGAACAGCTTGACGGCATTGACGCCGCGTACGTTGCCAAAAACCAAGCCGGTTACGTGTTTGTTGTCGGCGAGTCGTTTGTCGGTGTGAAAGCCGACGGAACGGTGGTGGGCAACAATACGGAAGATACCGCGCCTTTCACCGATGCGTTTGCCAAACTGCAGGCGTCCACCCTCAAGGATGTTAACTTATCGGCCTATCCCGATTTGGAAAAAACCATCGTTTCCGCTAAAAAGACGACAAGCGGCAACTATGTGATTGAAGCCAAAGGCGCCGGTTATGGCATCAAGGGTGGCGACGAATACCATCCTGCTTCAAATGAATATATCATCGTACGCGTGTCGGTCACACCCGATTACCGAATCATTGACTGCTTAACTGTTTCGCAAGCGGAAACCAAGGGGCTTGGCGATGCGTGCGCCGACGAAAGTTTCTACGGTCAGTTCGTGGGTAAAGATCAAAACACGTATACCGAAATTGACGGTATCAGCGGTGCCACGCTGACCACCAACGGTTATAAACAAGCCATTGAACGCGCCTTTGCCGCGGTCAAGGTACTCAAGAAGGGAGGTGCCCGATAATGAACCAAAAATCGTCGCTTTCTGTGTTGCTTAACGGCATCATCAAAGAAAATCCCGTGTTGGTACTCGTTCTCGGCACCTGTCCCACGTTGGCAACCACCACTTCCGTCAGCGGCGCGTTCGGTATGGGCATCGCCGCGTTAGTGGTATTGGTGTGCTCCAACATTTTTATTTCGCTGTTGCGCAAAGTGATTCCCGAATCCATGCGTATTCCTTGCTATATCGTGATCATCGCCGGCTTCGTTACCATTGTTAAAATGCTGGTACAGGCCTTCTTGCCGTCGCTGTATGAAACACTCGGCGTGTATTTGGACTTAATTACCGTTAACTGCATCATTTTGGGTCGTGCCGAAATGTTCGCCAACAAGAACCCTGTTGTCGCCTCAGCGTTGGACGGCATCGGCATGGGTATCGGCTTTACGCTTTCGCTCACCGTTATGGCTACCGTTCGTGAGGTGTTCGGTGCCGGCTCGTTTGCAGGAATCGCTATTCCGTTTATGCAAAACTACAAGATCGAAATGCTCACCAAAGCACCCGGTGGTCTGTTGGTATACGGGCTTTTGATCGCGCTCATCTACGTTGTCACGCACGGCAAAGCGCCTGTTAAGACATCGTTCTCTTGCGAAGGGTGTCCCCATGCAAGCACCTGCGGTACGCATGCTTGCGAACAGAAAGGAGCTGAGAACTGATGGAAACCTTTAAACTCTTGATCGTGATCCTTCTGTCCTCGGTTTTGGTGGACAACTACGTGCTCAGTCGCTTTTTAGGCATCTGTCCGTTTTTAGGTGTTTCCAAAAAACTTGACCAAGCGGTCGGTATGGGTGTCGCTGTGACGTTCGTCATGCTGCTGGCCACTGCCGCAACATGGCCAATCCAATACTTTGTTCTCAACACCTTAAACCTCGGTTATCTGCAAAACATTGCGTTTATTTTGGTGATTGCCGCTTTGGTGCAGATCTTAGAGCTGTTACTCAAGAAATTCTCGCCGTCGCTGTACAAAGGCCTCGGTGTGTATCTGCCGCTTATCACCACCAACTGCGCGGTACTCGGCGTTACCATCAACAACATCATCGACGGGTACAATTTCTTGGAATCCATGGTAAGCTCGCTCGGATGCGGCTTGGGGTTCCTGCTTGCCATGGTGTTGTTCTCCGGCCTGCGTTCGCGCATTGACGATTCGCACGTACCCGCTCCGTTCAGAGGGCTGGCGGTAACACTTATTGCCGCGTCATTTATTTCGCTGGCATTTATGGGATTCGGCGGCATTGTTGAAAACATTTTTGCTTGATAAGAGGTATTGACCATGGATATTGTAATTGCTTTTTTGGTAATGTTTGCGGTCGCCTTGATCATCGGTGTGCTGATTCTCGTATTCTCACACTTCTTTTCGGTTAAGGAAGATCCCAAGAAAATGGAAATACGCGCCTGTCTGCCCGGCATCAACTGCGGTGCGTGCGGTTACAAAGGTTGTGACGACTATGCCGCAGCTTTAGTAGAGGGCGGTGTCGCCCCGAACCTGTGCATCCCCGGCGCACAAAGTGTTGCGGATCAGATCGGTGTAATTTTAGGTGTCGAGGTTGAACCGTTTAAAGACGTGGTAGCGTTTGTGGCCTGTAACGGCCGTTGCGATGCCACTTCTAAAACCGCTGAATATGATGGCGTTCAAACGTGTTTTGCTGCTTCGATGTTGTATGGCGGCAATAATTCCTGCCGCTACGGTTGTCTGGGTTTTGGCGACTGTGCTTCCGTTTGTCCCGCTAACGCCATCTGCTTGGCTGACGGCATCGCGCGCGTGGATACCTCGCGTTGTTTGGGCTGCGGCTTGTGTGCCAACACCTGCCCGAAACATATTATTTCCATGCTCCCGCAAAACACACAAACGGTTGTAATGTGCAGTAATACGCAAAAGGGCGCTGACGCGCGCAAAGCATGCAAAAACGCTTGCATCGCTTGCAAAAAGTGTGAAAAGACCTGTCCGAACGGTGCCATTACGGTAGTCAACAATTTGGCGGTTATCGACTACAATAAATGCACCAACTGCGGCACTTGTGTTAAAGAATGTCCCACCGGTTGTCTGAAAACGGTCTTTTTCCCCGACATCCCCGCCACATGAAAGCACAACAAGCAACCTCGCGCAAGCGTTTTGCGCGAAATGATATATTGCTGATCGCCGCCGTTCTGCTGGTGGCCGCCATCGGCATGGTGTATTTATTCTGTTTCCGTCAAATCGGCAACACCGTTACCGTCACGGTTGACGGTAAGGTATATGGCGTCTATGCGTTATCACAAAACATCGAAAAAACCATTGTTACGGACAACGAAAGCACCCGGCACAATCGGCTGATCATCCGCGACGGAAAAGCGTTTGTGGAATCGGCCAGTTGCCCGGATGGCATCTGTGTGGCGCACGCCCCCATCTTTCGCGACGGTGAAAGCATTGTGTGTTTGCCCAATCGCGTCGTCATTACGGTAACGGTGAATAACACCCCCGATGATCCGGATATAATTATATAGGAGGGCGCCTGTGCCAAACAAATCAAAAACCGTCGCTTTGGTCGGCGCTTGCACCGCCCTTGCGATGATTCTGGCGTATGTGGAAATCATCACGCCGCCGCTTTTTCCGGCTGTGCCGGGCATTAAGATGGGCTTACCGAATATTGTGATCGTGTTTTTGTTGTATCGCCGCGGCCCTGTCCTTGCCGCCGTGGTTTCGCTTTTGCGGATCGTTCTGGTCAACTTGCTGTTTAGTAACGCTGTGTCGCTGTTATATAGTTTGGCAGGCGGCATTTTGAGTTTGCTTGTCATGGTATTGCTCCGCCGCATACGTGTGTTTTCCACCGTAGGTGTCAGCGTCGCAGGCGCGGTAACGCACAACGTCGGTCAAATTTTGATGGCTATGTTGCTGTTAGATACGACCGAACTCGGCTACTATTTAGCGATACTCGCCGTGACAGGAACGGTTGCCGGTGTGCTGATCGGCTTGTGCGGCTCATTATTGGTTAATCGTATTCCAAAAAAATTATAAAACCCATTGACAGTTATATATAGCGTAGTGTAATATGTGCTTGGCTACTATAATTAAAAGGAGGACTTCCCTGTGAAAAAAACCTTAGCTCTCATTTTCTGTTTAGTTCTGACCCTGACCGCGCTGTTGGCCGGTTGCGGTGCTGAGGAACCGAAAGCGGCAACTCTCAAGTTTGGTTTTGGTGTCGACATCAGCGCTCCCACCGCTACCGACGCAACCGCCGATAAAGACGGTTCCGGCAAATTGGATGTTACCTTTGCCGCTGTTACGGTGGATGCCGACGGTAAGATCGTTGCTTGTGCGTTGGATACTGCCAGCAACACCGTGAACTTCACCGCTGACGGTAAAGCCGTTGCGGCAACCGAGTTCAAAACCAAGTATGAATTTGGTAAAGACTACAACATGGTCACCTACGGCGGTGCGAAAAAAGAATGGTTTGAACAGGCCGATGCTTTCGAGAAAGTCGTTGCCGGCAAAACCATTGCCGAAGTTAAAGCGCTGGTTGGCGAAGACAAAAAAGGCAATGACGAAGTCGTTAATGCGGGTTGCACCATCATGATCAACGAATTTGTCGGTGCGATCGAAAAAGCGTACAACGCTGCTGCTGCTTCCAATGCAACGGCGGAAAACACCCTCAAAGTGACGGCTGTCACCGAGCAGACCTGCACCGACGCTACCGATGATAAAGACGGCAGCAACAAAGTTTCTACCACGGTGTTTGCCGCGGCTGTGGATGCTGATGGTAAAGTGGTCGCTGCTTCCAGCGATTGTGTAGAGTTGTCTTTCACCTTTAACACCAAAGGTGCTTCCACCCTCGACACCACCAAAGCCGTAACCTCTAAAAAAGAAGCCGGTGCCAACTATGGCATGGTTGCTTACGGCGGTGCGAAAAAAGAGTGGTTCGAGCAGGCCGCCGCGTTTGACGCTGCTTGCATCGGCAAAACCGCTACCGAAATCGCCGGCTTGATGGGCGAAGATGGCAAAGGCGTTGCGGACTTGCAAGCCGCCGGCTGCACCATCTATGTGACCGGTTTTGTAAAAGCCGCTTCCAAGATCTAACCGATCAACACTAAGTTGTATAACACAAAAGGGGGGCGCAGTCTCCCCTTTTTGTTTGTTATGTGGATGATGGATATGAAACAACGATTTTTGAGTGGGCTCTCATCTTTTTGTTTGCTGATCGTCTGTTTGCTTTCGGCTTGCACACCTCAGCAACAACCAACTAAATATACCACCTATTCGATGGACTATTTTGATACAGTCACCACCATCACCGGCTATGCCGACAGCCAAGAGGAGTTTGACGAAATCACCGCCAAACTACTGGAACTGTTAGGCGAATACCACCGGTTGTATACCATCTACCATCGGTTTGACGGCTTTGAAAATCTGTGCACCATCAACGAATTGGTGAACGGTGAACACCGTACGGTAACGGTGGATCAACGCGTAATCGATATGTTGCTCTATGCCAAAGAAATGTATACGCTGACCGACGGGGTGATGAACATCGCCATGGGTAGCGTGTTGTCGCTGTGGCATGATTACCGCACCATAGGTAAAGACAACCCTGACGCCGCTTCTCTCCCACCCATGGATCGTTTACAGGCGGCCGCCGCCCATACCGATATTCAAGGTTTGGTAATTGACGATGTAAACAACACCGTCACCCTCACCGATCCGCTGATGAAATTAGACGTCGGCGCTATCGCGAAGGGCTATGCCACCGAACGTGCCGCACAATGGTTGAAGGAACAAGGTGTTACAGGTTACGTGCTCAATGTGGGCGGCAACGTGCGTACCGTTGGCAGTAAAGCGGATGGCAGCGGTTGGACCATCGGTATTGAAAATCCGAACGGCGGCGATTATCTCGCGTATTTAGAGCTAAACGAACAGTCGCTGGTCACCAGCGGTTCTTATCAACGCTTTTATTACGTGGATGGCAAAGCATACCATCACATTATTGATCCCGATACGTTAATGCCGGCCGAGGGCTACGCCTCGGTTTCGGTCGTATGCCCGCATTCCGGATTAGCCGATGCCCTATCCACCGCACTGTTCTGTTTACCGCAGTCGGAGGGCTTGGCATTGGTGGAATCGGTTGACGGCGCAGAAGCGCTGTGGGTGACCGAAGACGGCAAACACATCACCTCTTCCGGATGGAAACACTATCAAAAGTAAGGACGGTGTAAGAGTATGGAACAATTCGTCGCACAGTTTAAAGATATTTTGCATCCGACAGCAGAATTAACGGCAGGTGTTCTGGAACTCATTGGTATTGTTATCATTGTTGTCGGCTCTTGCCGTGCATTAGTGCGGCTGTTGCAATGCCTGTTTAAAAAGCAACCGTTTCACGTTGTCGTGGATCTCGGCAAAGCGCTCTCGTTGGCATTGGAATTCAAAATGGGCGCCGAAATCATTAAAACGGTGATCATCCACAACTTAGAAGAACTTGCCATTTTGGGCGTCGTAATTGTGATACGCGCCTTATTAGCATTTATTATCCACTGGGAGATTCGTCTGGAAGAGCGAGCAGGACAAACCACCGATCCGACGAAAGAGGAAAACAAGCCAACCTAACGTTGTATCTCAACCGAAAGCACCCGCCTTACAAGGTGGGTGCTTTTTTATCAGGCGAAAGTATGCTTCTCTCCTCTGCTAAAAACACACAAAAATTGCACAACGAAAAGAGGAAGGAAATCCGGATTCGAACGCTCTTATTCGCCATATATAGCAACACAAGAAAACACCCCGTGTTCGATGAACACGGGGTGTTTATTGCTCATTTAGTAGCTGTATTTCAAGTAGTTTTCGGGGCGATCAAAGTGCCCGCAAACCCGCAAGAATACTTATCTTTTGAAAGCTTACTTGCTTTCTTTAATAGCAGCCTGTATTACTATTCACGAACTACACCAATCATAAATCGTCGAAATGTGTTGCATTTGCTACGCTAAAGTGGTAAAATATACTTGCCAAACTATAATTAGATACTAAAGCGAAAAGCAGATACATAGGGGTAGTGTACCCTTTTTTGTGCTTGCGTCTTGAATTTGATAAAAATGCAAATTCCATCGACGTAAGTACATATTGCTTTTCGTATCGATATAGTTTGGCGACTATCGGAGTTTGCGTTTTTAGGCGTTGGCTTCGGCTAGCGCCTTTTTTGATTTTTATAGGAGACTTGATATGAGAAAAGCTTTTTTATCACTTCTTACTTTTTTGATGTGCTTGACAGTTATATTTGCACTGGCATCTTGCGGAAATG
>JAZOQQ010000192.1:0-6203 GCA_045656165.1 Acutalibacteraceae bacterium | reverse complement strand
CTCGGCCAGTTCGTGCAAGACGGTACGAACATGTTGTTTGAAACCGTGGTATCCATCGACGAGTCACCGGTCACCATGGTCATCAAAGAAGATGCCGAAAACGTGGATGGTCTGAACTTCCTCGCAGGTCGCACCATGGCGGAAATCAACCAAAAAGCGTTTGAAGGCACCATCTTGGCACACACCGACGGCGGCACGCCGAACATGGTGTTGCACGTGCCGAACGTCAGCGAATCCGAACTGGGCTATCTCTTATATTTCTTTGAGAAAGCGTGTGCGATTTCGGGTTACATGCTTGGTGTCAATCCGTTCAATCAACCGGGTGTGGAAGCGTACAAGAAAAACATGTTTGCCTTACTCGGCAAACCGGGTTATGAAGACCAAAAAGCCGAACTGGAAAAACGTCTCGGCAAATAAAAAACGGTACTGACCGCACGAAGCGGTTAATATAGAATGGGAGGAATTCTAATGATCACTTTAATCCTCGGAAAAAAAGGTTCCGGCAAAACGAAACGTCTGATCGACATGTGCAACGAAGCGATGGCGCAGTCCAAAGGCAACGTGGTATTCATCGAGAAAGACAACACCTTGACCTACAGCTTAAAGCACAACGTTCGTTTGGTCGCGGCTGATGAGTATGCCATCTGCGGATTTGACAGTTTTTACGGTCTGATCGCCGGCATGTGTGCCGGTAACTACGATATTACCGATATCTTTGTGGATTCGACTTTGAAGATCGGCGGCGACGTTGACGGCCTGCTCGCCTTTGTGGAGAAGTTGAAAGCGCTCAGCGACAAAGCCAACACCAATATTGTGATGTCGGTTTCGGCTGATCCCAGCGAAATTCCTGCCAAAGTTGCAGAATTTGCCAACGAGATCTGAGAACGTACTGACGGAAAGCGCCGACCACGGCGCTTTCCTGCTGTTCTCCCGAAAAAAACGTAAAAAAGAACTTGACAAATCGGGGTTGTCCCGATATAATATTCAGCGTGACAATTGAGGTGAAGTATGCTTCTTCAGTTACAGTCCCTGTTTATGGGCGAAAAAACAAACCTGCCGATCGACTGCTCTTTGGACTTTTCCGGTTTGGAATGGAATGGGGAATACCCCTTCAAAAAACCGATAACGGTCAAAGGCGAGGTGCGGCATACTGCCGGTGTGGTAACACTAAAGGCAGAGGTTTCGTATCGGTACGAAGGTCAGTGTGACCGTTGTGCCTGCGATATTTCGAAAGATGAACGGCTGTTGATGGAGCATATTCTTGTGGTTTCCCTCAATCACGAGGACAACGACAGTTTTGTTCTCATCGACAACTATCAGCTTCCGTTGGATGAACTGGTGGAAGAGGATCTGATCTTAGATCAACCGTCCAAACGCTTGTGCAGCGATGCTTGTCTGGGCTTGTGCCAGACGTGCGGCAAGAACCTCAACGAAGGGCCTTGCGGGTGCGAGCACAAAACGGTAGATCCTCGTCTGGCCGCATTACAACAATTGCTGGATTAACAATTTTTTGACTATGTTAAGGAGGTGCTGACGATGGCGGTACCGAAGAGAAAAAGTTCGAAGGCTCGTCGCGATACGAGACGTAATAATGTTTGGAAGACGACGGCTCCCGAACTGGTGAAATGCCCGCAGTGCGGCGAATACAAACGCCCGCACCGTCTTTGCGGAGCTTGCGGCTATTACAACGGCAGACAGATCGTCAAGGTTGAGGAGTAAACCCCACCGGTGGTTGTAAATGCCCCACACGAATTGACAAATAGAGGGCGCAACCCTTGATGGGTTGCGCCCTTTGTTTCGTGTAAAAACGACACAAAGGAGGGAACAGCGTTGGCAGTGGTCATCACAAGTGTGGAAAACGGCAGTATCGCCGCCCGTAAAAAACTGGCGGCAGGGGATACGCTGGTTGCCATTAATCATCACCTGATCAACGATGTACTGGATTATCGGTTTTATCTGATGGACACGCGGCTGACGCTGACCGTGGAAACTGCCGCCGGTATGACTCGTGTCCTTCACATCCGCAAGGAAGAGGACGAGGATATCGGTCTGGAATTTGAAACGTATTTGATGGACCGCCAGCACACGTGCCGCAACGGTTGCATCTTTTGCTTTATCGACCAAATGCCGAAAGGCATGCGCGAGTCATTGTATTTTAAAGATGATGACAGTCGCTTATCGTTCTTGTTCGGCAATTACATTACGCTGACCAACTTGTCGGAACACGAGGCGGAGCGTATTGTGCAAATGCATATCAGCCCCATCAACATTTCGGTGCACACCACCAACCCCGACCTGCGTTGCCGCATGATGAACAATCGCTTCGCGGGCGATGCGCTGTCTCATTTGCACCGCTTTGCGAAAGCGGGTATTCATATGGAATGCCAACTCGTCATTTGCCCCGAATGGAACGATGGGGAAGAACTGTTGCGCAGTATGCGCGATTTGGCCGCTTTGGCGCCGTCGGTGGAATCGGTGGCGGTAGTTCCCGTCGGTCTTACCAAACACCGCGAGGGGTTGACACCGCTTCGCGCGTTCACCAAAGAGGAATGCCGTGCCGTGATTGACATGGTGACTGCTTTTGGCGATGAACAACTGCAAAAAACGGGTAACCGTTTGGTGTATCCGGCAGACGAATGGTACGTGCAAGCGGATCTGCCGATTCCTGAAGAAGAATTTTACGGTGAAATGTCCCAACTTGAAAACGGAGTGGGGCTTGTCGCCTTATTGCGTGCACAGTTCACCGATGCCGTCGAAAATTTTGACGGCACGGCAAACGGTACGCGCACGGTGTTGGCAACCGGCACGGCTGCCGCACCGATCTTAACCGAACTGGTTAGCACCGCCGCCGAGCGTGTGGCGGGTATCCGCGCGCAGGTGTGCGCGATTCGTAACGAGTTTTTCGGTGAGAGCATCACGGTTGCCGGTTTGGTAACGGGCGGTGATCTGCGCCGTCAGTTAAAGGGGATTGACTGTGACCGTGTGTTGATTCCCGATTGTATGTTGCGCCATGAGGGCGACCGTTTCTTAGACGACGTGACCCCTGAGGAATTAGCGGCAGATCTGGGCGTTACCGTTGAGGTGATCCCGACTGACGGCGGCGCGTTATTGGAAGCATTAGTGAGGTGAGCAGTGTATGGCAAAACCCATAGTCGCGGTAGTGGGCCGTCCCAATGTGGGAAAATCCACCTTGTTTAATAAACTGATCGGTCAGCGGTTGTCCATTGTCAAGGACACTCCCGGCGTGACTCGCGACCGCATTTTTGCGGCGTGCGAATGGCGTGGCCGTACGTTCATGCTCGCGGATACCGGCGGCATTGAGCCGCATTCCGACGACGTGATTTTGTCGCAGATGCGCCGTCAGGCGCAACTGGCGATCGAACAGGCCGACGTCATCGTGTTGGTAACCGATTTGCAGTCGGGCGTGACCGCCAATGATGCTGACGTCGCGGTGATGTTGCAAAAAAGCGGCAAGCCCGTTGTGCTGTGCGTTAACAAGTGCGATCGCATCGGCACACCGCCTGCCGAGTTTTATGAATTTTACAATTTAGGGCTCGGTGACCCGATTGCCGTGTCGTCTATTCACGGTACCGGCACCGGTGATCTGCTGGATGCGGTGTTTGAGTATTTGCCTGCCGAAGACGAAGAACCCGAAGAAGACGACCGTATCAAAGTGGCGGTGATCGGCAAACCCAATGCGGGCAAATCGTCGCTTATCAACGCCTTGGCCGGCGAAGAACGCAGTATTGTGTCGGACATTGCGGGTACCACGCGTGACGCCATTGACACCGAGATTGATACCAAGCACGGCAAGTTTTTGCTGATCGACACCGCCGGCTTGCGCCGTCGCAGTCGCGTGGATGACGCCATTGAAAAATACAGCATTCTGCGCGCTGAAATGGCGGTGGAACGCGCCGACGTGTGCGTCATTCTCATCGACGGTACCGAGGGTTTCACCGAACAAGACAGTAAAGTGGCGGGTATTGCGCACGAAAAAGGCAAGGCGTGTATCATAGCCGTTAATAAGTGGGACGCGGTTGAGAAAAACGATCGCACCATGGCGCTGGTGCGCAAGCAGTTGGAAAACGACTTCAGTTTTATGTCGTATGCACCGTTTGCGTTTATTTCGGCGAAAACCGGTCAACGATTAGAGCGACTCTTGGAATTGATCGCTTACGTTAACGAACAAAATGCCACTCGTATTTCCACCGGTATGCTCAACGATGTGCTGGCACAAGCCACCATGCGTGTGCAACCCCCGACAGACAAGGGGAAACGGCTCAAGATCTATTATATGACCCAGCCGTCTACACGCCCACCCACGTTTGTGTTTTTCGTCAACCGTGCGGAATTGTTCCATTTTTCATATCAACGGTATTTGGAAAACCAACTGCGTGAAACGTTCGGCTTGGAAGGCACACCCATACGCTTTATCATCCGCGAACGCGGTGATGGCAGTACAAAATAACGCTATTTATCACGAGAGATTTGAGAGAGTTTGGTAAGTAGGAGAAACGACTATGTTGGATTTTTTACAAAACAGTGGCCTTGCCATGTTGCTGGCTGCCGTTATTGCCTATTTGTTAGGCAGTATTAGTTTTGCCATTATTATCACCAAGGCCTTTTCGGGCGAAGATATTCGCTCGTTCGGCAGCGGTAATGCGGGTGCTACCAATGTGTTGCGCTCGCAAGGCAAATTGCCGGCCGCCCTTACGTTTATCGGTGATCTTGCGAAAAGTGTCACAGCCGCATATATCGGTGGTTTGTTGTTGCGCCATATGCAAATGGGAGCGGTGACTTACGAAGCGGAATATATCACGCTGGTCGGGCGGTATTTAGCAGGACTTTTCTGTGTGCTCGGTCACATCTATCCGTTGTATTTTAAGTTTCGTGGCGGAAAAGGTGTCATGACCGTGCTCGGCATGACGCTGATTTTAGATTGGCGTACTGCCCTGATCGGACTTGGTGTGTTTGCGCTGGTAGTTTTGTGCTGGCGTATGGTATCGCTCGGCTCGATTATTGCGGGTGTCTGTTTGCCGATTGCCACTTATTTACTGCGCACCTACGTGTACCGGCAGCCGTGGCAAACGGTGATCTTTTGTACCGTTGCGATGGCGTGTGTTACCGCCATTTCCATTGTTAAACACCGCGAGAATATCAAGCGTATTTTAGCGGGGACCGAGAGCAAGATCGGGAGGAAATGAGCATGGCGAACATTACCGTTTTAGGTGCAGGCGGTTGGGGAACGGCGCTGGCAGTAATGGCCGAACGAAACGGCCATCGGGTAACCTTATGGTCACCGTTTGAGGAAGAGATCGCCGCCATACGCCGGCACGGTCAACACAAAAAACTGTTGCCGGATATTCCTGTGCCGCCTTCCATTGAATTGACGACCGACTTGTCGTCGGCAAGTGATGCCGATTTGGTGATTATGGCGGTGCCGTCGTTTGCCATCGCCGCAACCGCCGAGCAGCTGCGGCCGTTTCTCAAAGACGGAACCGTTGTGGCGAACGCCGGCAAAGGAATTGAGGAAAAGACCTACCGCCGTTTTACCGAAGTGATCGCAGCCGCCTTGCCCGAAGCGCGTGTGGTGGCGTTGTCAGGCCCTTCACATGCAGAGGAAGTCGGTCGCGGTATCCCAACGGTGGTTGTCAGCGCTTCGCACGATACCGAAGCCGCCAAAACGGTACAAGAACTGCTCATGAACGAAAGTTTCCGTATCTACACCGAAACGGATGTGATTGGTGTGGAACTTGGCGGTGCGCTGAAAAACGTGATCGCACTCGCCGCGGGTATCTGCGACGGGTTGGGTATGGGTGATAACACAAAAGCCGCTTTAATGACACGCGGTTTGGCAGAAATGTCGCGCCTTGGTTTGAGTATGGGCGCCGATGCCGCGACTTTTGCGGGGTTAGCGGGTATGGGCGACCTGATTGTTACCTGTGGCAGTATGCATTCGCGCAATCGTCGCGCCGGTATCTTGATCGGTGAAGGGGTATCGCCTTCCGAAGCGGTCAAACGTGTCGGCACGGTTGAGGGATATTTGGTGGCAGGCACCGCCTTTGAATTGGCAAAGCGTCAGGGTGTCGAGATGCCGATCACCGAAACGTGCTACCGTATTTGCTACGAAAATTATCCGCCGAAGCACGCGGTCGTCACGTTGATGACCCGCCCCGGCGGCATTGAGAAAAATCTATAATCCA
>JAZOQQ010000191.1:0-4214 GCA_045656165.1 Acutalibacteraceae bacterium | reverse complement strand
ACCTTTGGGTTATGAGCCCATAGGAGATAGTCCGTTCTGTCGAGGATAGCGATCACAAGACGGGTGTTTGGCTTTTTCTGCGCCGACCGAATCTCGCTTAGGTGGCAACAGAACTGTCTCTGCGTCCCAATCGGGTATCTTTTTATATAAAAAATCCAACTTAAATCACAATAATATGCGGTTGCATCGCTTATTATTTTATGATACAATTTAGGAAAACACGGAGGGTGATCGTATGAAAGTGATAAAATCCATCCCGCACGAGGGACGATATTTTGAAGAAACCGTTATTGAAAACGGCAATCTGGATTCTTCTACGGAATATGCTGTTATTAACGTGTTTGATGAATTTGAATATCAAACGGTGTTGGGATTCGGTGGCGCGTTCACCGAGTCGGCAGCCTACAACTATTCCTTGCTTAGCGAATCGCAGAAAAAAGTGTTTTTAGAGAAGTATTTTTCTCGCGAGAACGGCATTGCCTATAATTTTGGCAGAACACATATCAACTCGTGCGATTTTTCGCTGGACATCTACGCTTACGTGCAAGACGGCGACAAAGAGCTTACCACTTTCAACATCGAGCGTGACCGGAAATATATTATTCCTTTCATAAAAGATGCTGTGGAATATTGCGGAGAAGAAATCGTGCTGTTTGCTTCACCGTGGAGCCCGCCCGCCTATATGAAAATCAGCGAGGACGTTACTCGCGGTGGCGAATTAAAAGATGAATACAAAAGCGTGTGGGCGCGCTACTACGCCAAATACATAAAAGCGATGGCCGAAGAAGGAGTTACCATCTCTGCCATCACCATTCAAAACGAACCAAATGCACGCCAATCGTGGGAAAGCTGCAGTTACACACCCGAAGAGGAACGCGATTTCATCGAGCAATATCTGTTGCCTGTTCTAGACGAAGAAGGGCTTTCCGATATTAAAATTATGATTTGGGACCACAACAAAGAACGCGTGTACGATCGCACAAAGCGCATCTTCTCCTCAAAAGTGGTGGAAGAACGTGTGTGGGGTGTGGCACACCATTGGTATTCGGGCGATCATTACGAAGGCTTGCGTTTGGTACACGAACGGTACAACAAGCCCCTTGTCAGCACCGAAAACTGCGGAAATATCACCGCCGATCTGTTCACCCTTGCCGAACGTTACGGCAAAGAGATTTGCGAAGATTTTAATAACTTTACCGCCGCATTTTGCGATTGGAACCTACTGCTTAGCGATAAAGGCGGCCCATTCCACAACCGTAACGATAAAACAGTGGCATGTGCGGGTGTCGTATTTGAAGATAAATCGGCCGGTTGCTACGCCCCTGTTCTTTTTGATACGGAAAAGAAAGAGCTTGTCTACACTCCCATTTACTACTATATCGGTCATTTTTCCAAATTCGTGCAACGTGGTGCCAAGCGCACGGCTACTACAAAATACGACGAGAAGTTATACTCGATTGCCTTTAAGAACCCCGACGGCAGTTTAGTACTCATTATTCTTAATGCCGCCGATCAAACAATGCCCATTGTGGTGCGCCACGATGACGTGTGCACCGAGATGGAACTGGAAGCTCATTCTATTATGACAATTCTGCTGTAAGCAAAAAGCACTGACGATATTCGTCGGTGCTTTTTTATTTGAATTCGTTTAATTAACCAATGGCTTTGAAATGGAACAGGTGCGCGCTTTCGGTGCTGCCTGTGAGGTCTACAACAATCCCCTTTTTGAGTTCAGCGCCCTCGTAAACCCTGCCGGTACGAACATCCATGTAATTGTTGTTGGCGTTGGCTGCCGTAATCTTGAGACGTTTTGTTTTTTCTTTCGGGCAATTTTGTTTTTCTATGACCGTGAGCACCAATTGCGACGCATCGGTAGTAGCGTAATAGTATGCCGCGTAGTCGTATTTTGTTGGAGAAGCAAGCGAGTAATACGCTCCCAAACGTATTACGTGTTCAAAGTCTTTGTATTCGCTGATTTGCTTGGCGATTTCTTTTTTGATTTCGTCACTCATCTCTAAAATATTCAGTTCATACCCCAACATACCGCCGACAGCGACTTTATAGCGATAGTCAAGCGAGGTAAGATCGCCGTGCGGATTCGATACGTGGCACGACATAGTCGCCGCAGGATACCCCATCAACGCCGATGCTTGTACCATCGTGCGGTTGTACGGGTTCGTGTTATCACTGGCCCAGACCTGAATACCGTACGTCATCATGCCGAGGTCATACCGTCCGCCACCGCCGGAGCAAGTCTCAATTACCGCATTCGGAAAACGAGAGGCGAACCAATCCAGCAATTGATAAACGCCTTTGATATGGCGAAAATACACTTCCCCTTGACGATCTGCAGACAAATTCTGTGAACCGACGTTGCTCAAATGACGGTTCATATCCCACTTGAAATAATCAATTTCAACATCGTGGAACGTTGTTTCAAAGCGCTCTTTCAGGTAGTCGATCACCTGCGGATTTGACATATCCAGAACAAGTTGATGGCGTGAGCGAAGCGGTTCACGGTTTTGCACACGGATCGCCCACTCGGGATGACGGCGATACAACTCCGAGTCAGGATTGACCATTTCAGGTTCTACCCAAATACCAAAATTGATACCTTCCGCCTTGATCTTGCGCACAAAGCTTGCCAACCCGTTAGGAAATTTTTCGCGGTTTTCATACCAATCGCCAAGGCCGGCGCGATCATGGTTACGAGCACCAAACCACCCATCATCCATAACCAACATATCAAACCCGACCTTTTTGGCTTCTTTAGCAAAGTCGATCAGTTTCCCCTCGTCGATGTCAAAATAGCACGCTTCCCACGTATTCAGAACAACAGGATGAGGTTCAAGCGAAGCGACGGGCATAATATGGTTGCGAATAAACGCATGGAATGTGCGCGTCATAGCACCGATACCGTGCGAAGAATACGTCATCAGTGCTTCCGGCGAGCAGAATGTTTCGTTGGCGCCCAGCGTGTATGAGAAGCATTCGCTGCCAAGCCCCATCAAAACACGGGTTTTCCCCTTCTGCTCAACATCCACTTCATCAAGAAACGAGCCGGAGTAGACAAAGTTAAACCCATACACTTCGCCCGTCTCCTCGGTGGCACGGTGGTCACACAAAGCAATAAACGGATTATACTGATGCGACGATGCGCCACGATTTGAATACACCGATTGTATCCCATGGTGAAGTCTTGCACGCTGAAAATGCATTTCATCGGCTTGACCGCCGTAAAAAGAAACCATATCAAAATCCGAATGCGGCAAATCCAGTAATAAAGACATACACTTTTCGATCTTTGCCGTTGCTGTCCCGCAATTTTGGATAGTCATATACCGGCTGATCATATCAAGCTCGGCAAACACAGTATAGTAAAGCTTAAGCTGACAATGGCTCACTTCGTCAAACAGGGTAATTTCCAACGTTTCCGTGTTGTCATCGGCGCGCGATTCTGGCAGACCATCAAGCGACAATCTGCCCTTAAAAATACGATACGAGCGGTATGCAAAATCGGAAACGCCGGTGCCATCGGTACTTATCCGAAGCATATTCGGTCGGAAATCGCCCGAACCGTAAAAAGAACATTCCGCAGGAAATGCACTGGGCGACACACTCTCATCGCCGCCTTCGAGATACGGCGAAAACGGCAGATACTTAAATCCCGGTTCAGAGAAAACGGAGGTCCTTTTTCCGTAATACGTATGATATAGGTATCGTCCCAAAACCACATCAAATGCATAGGTCGTTCTCTTTGTGTGGATAACAAATCTGCTTTTATCTTTAATAAATCGAATTGACATAGCTTAACTCCTTACACGTGGATAAGCAGGGCGGTCTCTTATGTTTTTTTGCACCTTCGCTCGCAACTTTATTATAGCTTCCGTATATCACCTTGTCAACACGCCGACCCCTCGACGACCAAAGGCAGCGCTCGCAAACGCTACAAGTTATTCGCCCTTCGGGCTCATAACCCGAAGCCAAGAGTGCAAACCGTTTCCATAACGGAAGAAATCCGAAATCGCTTTTGCGGTTTCGTATTTCTTTGGTTGCGGGAGGAAGATTCGAACTTCCGACCTTTGGGTTATGAGCCCAACGAGCTACCCCTGCTCCACCCCGCGATATTTAACAAATAAGAGTATAACAGGGTAGGGGGGATATGTCAAGTGTATTGGCAAAACTTTTTAAACTTTCTTATGACACTTTTATTA
>JAZOQQ010000190.1:0-3843 GCA_045656165.1 Acutalibacteraceae bacterium | reverse complement strand
GTCGGCAACAATAATAGTACCGTTCAAATATGCCGCATCGTCGCTGGCCAAGAAGAGCGCAGTGCTGGCAATTTCTTCCGGCTTGCCCCAACGCCGCAGAGGAGTGCCTTTGGTGAGGAAGAATTCCTCGTCAAATTCGGGGTCATTTAGGTTGCTTTCCGCTACCATGGGGGTGCGGATAGCCGCCGGAGCGATACAGTTCGTGCGAATGTTAAAAGGACCGAATTCCACCGCCATGGAACGGGTCAGCGACACCGTACCGCCCTTTGTCGCCGTATAAGCGTCGCATTTCGGGATGCCGATGACGCCTGCGCTGGAAGCGGTGTTAATAATGGATCCGCCGCCGCGTTTCTTCATCAGCGGTACAGCGCATTTTGAGCAGTAAACCAAACCGAACAAATTGATTTTTACGATACGCTCAAACACATCCATGTCCAGCACATCCAAAGGCGCATCTTTTTTACCCCAGAAAACAGAAGCGTTGTTATACAGAATATCAATACCGCCAAAACGCTCCTCAATCTGAGAAAATACACTTTGCACCTGTGCAAAATCGGAAATATCTACTTGGTAAAAAACGGCTTTTCCGCCTTCGGCGAGAATCTCTTGTTCTGCCTGACGTCCCCATTCCGGATTCAATTCCAGAATGATAACGGTAGCGCCCTCTCGCGCGAAAGCGTCAACAGCAGTGCGACCAATACCGCCACCGCCACCGGTGATGACGGCGATCTTATCTGTTAATCGACCCATATTTTTTCCTCTTTCCTGAACTTATTTGCCGCAAAGAACTTTGATTTGTTCGGCAATGTTGTCGGCATCTAAGCCGTGACGGGAGCGCAACCACTCTTGCGAACCGACCTCATGTACGTAAATGTCCGGCAGAGCCATGCGCTTGAAGGCAATATCCAAGCAGCCTTCGTCGGCCAACACTTCGGCAACCGCGCTACCCAGACCGCCTGACAAATTGTGCTCTTCCACGGTCAAAATGCGGCCGGTTTCTTTGGCAGCTTTCACAATGGCTTCACGGTCAATGGGCTTAATGGTGTGCATGGAAATCAAACGACAGCTGATTCCCTGTTCGCGTACGGCTTCCGCAGCTTTGACAGCTTCAATGCCCAACGGGCCGGAGAAGATGATCGTGCAATCGGTACCGTCCTGAACCTGAATGGCTTTGCCTAATTTGAAATCAATGGGACCTTGGTGAATATCCTTTTCACCAACGTAGCCGCAACGGTAGTAAACGGGACCGTTATGCTCTAACATAGCATAAGTGGCCGCTTCCGCTTCCTGTTTGTCGCAGGGAACCACCACTACCATGTTCGGCAAGGCGCGCATAATCGCAATATCTTCGGTGGAATGGTGTGAAACGCCCAAAGGACCGTATGATACACCGCCGCCGATGATGACAATTTTTACATTGGCGTTGTGATAGCAAACGTCGTTGCGGATTTGCTCCAAGCAACGCAGGGTGGGGAAGTTGGCGATGGAGTAGGTGATGGCAATGTTACCTTCCATGGCAATACCGCAAGCGGTACCGGTCATGTGTTGCTCCATAACACCGCAGTTCATATAACGTTCGGGGAATTTGCGTGCAAAAGGCTCGATTTCGCCGTAGCCGATGTCCGCTAATACCAAATGAATACGCTTATCTTTTTCGGCACACTTTACCAATGTTGCATTAAATACTTTTCTCATGCTTTTACCCCCTGAGGCAGGCACTCGGCGATTTCTGCCGGTACGCCGCCGCTTAACTCGTTGCGAGCTTTTTCCAAATCTTCATCGCCCACGTGCCAGTAATGCGAGTGGACTTGATTTTCCATGAACGAAACCGCTTTACCCTTTACGGTGTTGGCGATAATCATGGTGGGTTTGCCGGGCACCAACGGTGTTTTCTTCAACGCGTTTTCGATTTGACCGTAATCGTGGCCGTCGATGGTCATGCACGCCCAACCGAAAGGCGCTACACGGCTGCTTAAATCACCCAAGTCACAGATGTCTTTGCTGAAACCCAACGCTTGGATGCGGTTGTAGTCGACAATGGCTACCAAATTATCCAAATGGTGCTGGCCGGCAAACATAATAGCTTCCCAGCTGGAACCTTCGTTCAGGTCACCGTCGGAGGTCATGACGAATATCCGATGGTCTTGTTGTTTTTCTTTAGCGACTTTTGCCATGCCGCAGGCAACGGACATGCCGTGGCCCAGGGAACCGGTAGAGAATTCTACGCCCGGTACATAATGGCTGATATGGCCGAGCAGTTTACCGTCATTTTGATCGTAAGTGTCTAACCATTCTTTCGGGAAAAAGCCTTTTTCAGCCAAGATAGCATATACCAATGCGCCGGCATGGCCTTTGCTCAACAGGAAACGGTCACGGTCAGGTTTGTCGGGATTTTGGGGATCCACGTTCAAAACCCCTTCATACAGCACGGCCAAAATGTCTGCAGCCGATAACATACTGCCGATGTGTCCGCTCTGTCCTATGTATACCATATTAAGACAGTGCGCCCGTGCTTTGGCAGCCAGTGCACGATAGTTCTCATACATAGCATTTTCCTCCATTCTGTTGTTATGACTTGCGTCAATTTGTTCTTTGAACGAATTTATTATATCATCGCAAAAGTGCTGTGTCAACACAAAATACACAAAAATACAGCATACGAGCGGTGATAATAGTCGCTTTGCATAATAAATAGAGCGACTAACAGCCAAAGAAAACTACACGCAATGAATTTAATAAAAACAAAATAGAGGGAAAACCTTGACATTTCACACGCAGTTTGTTATAATACGAGAAGAAAACACGGTGGAACAGAGCTAAATCGGGTGCTTTTTGTGCTGCGATTGCTCAAAAAATTCAAACTGTAAAGTTTTTAATTTTGGGATTGTCGGAAGGGTTGAACATGGCGATGAGTTATAATTTTCTTTCTCATGCGGATGCGGCACAAATCAACCGCAATTTGGTGCTGCATTACATCATGCGACAGGGGAGGGCCACTCGCACCGGCATTTGGAAAAGCATGAATATCAGCCGTGCGGCGGTGACACAGATCATCCAGCATTTGCTGGAGAGTGGCATTATCCGCGAAACCGGCGAAAAGCAGTCGGGTACACGGCGCTCTGCTTCTTATTTGTGCGTGAGCAGTGACATAGGATATGAGTATATATTTGACTGGCCGTCCCGTAGTTTGTACCTCGTAGATCTGTGCGGTAAAATACGCGATAAATTGCCTCTCAATTTTTCCACGGCTGCGCCACCGCCTTCATATTTTGCGAGCGTGTTACTGGAAGGGGTCGCTACGTTGGATCGTATCCACCCGGATGAAGCGGCCAAGGTTATGGGTTTCGGCGCTATTTTACCCGGTGTCAGCGACCCTAAGCGGTGCACGGTTCTTTTTTCGGTTGAACTGGGCTGGCAAAATGTTGACTTGGGCTTTTTGCTGCGAGAACGCTTCGGCGATCAGGTGTTTTTAGAGCGTACGTGCAATGTTTTGGCCTTGGGAGAGAGCGTGATCGGCAGCGCGAAGGATAGCGAGCACAGTTTGATGATTTTTATTGACAGCACAGGCATCGGCATGTCGGTGATACATGACGGACAATGCCTCTATGGCGAAAACTGTATGTACGGTGAGCTGGGACATGTAAAACTGCCGGTCGATGTTATCTGTTCTTGCGGACAAAAGGGATGCTTAGAGGCTGTTGTGAAGGAGCAAATGTTCCACAACGGCGGTGTGGTGGATGAAAAGGTGATGGAATATATTTCATACGGTATTTCTACCGCTATCAACCTTGTTGATCCCAGCGTGGTGCTGTTGAGTGGCGACTTGTTACAACCGCTCGAATC
>JAZOQQ010000189.1:0-3883 GCA_045656165.1 Acutalibacteraceae bacterium | reverse complement strand
AGCAGCAAGAGTTTTATCGGGGGTGACGTAAACGGTACGATTGGTTTCATAGATCACCATGCCCGGTTTTGCCCCTGCCGGCTTCTTAACGTGTTTGATTTGGGTGTAATCCACCGGCACTTGTGCAGAATCAGCGGCTTTGGAGTGCGTCGCTGCCAAGATTGCTGCTTGCATAAGTGTCTCATCCGGTGGCGTAACCCCATCAGTCAACACCACGGTGTGGGAACCCGCAATATTTTTGGTATGAAACCACCAGTCGCTGCCTTTGGCGGTACGAGTGGTCAGTTTATCGTTTTGGATATTGTTGCGACCGACAAGAATCGTAAAGCCGTCATCCGATACAAATTCCAACGGTTTTGTCGGAGGTGGCGGTTTCTGTTTGCCGTTTTGCTTGCGTAGGTAACCTGTCGCTACCAGTTCTTGTCGCAGTTCTTCAAGTTCCCGAACGGTGGTGGCGCGGGATAAAGCATCAAACACCGATTCGAGATACACAAGATCTTGTTCGCCGAGTGCAATCTGCCGACCAAGGATTTCTTCGGCAGTTTTGGCTTTGCGATATTCTTTATAATATTTCTGTGCGTTTTGCGTGGCGGTGAGTGACGGATCTAACGGTACGCGCACGGTGCCGCCGCTTTCGTCGTAATAATTCACGAGTTCCACCGCATCGGCGCCCTTAGGAATCTGATGAATATGGGCGTTGATAAGGTCACCGTACAGGCGCTTTTCATCGCGTTTGGCAGAATCCTTGCGTTCACGGCGTTGGTTGTTCAATTTGCGCGAAATGCGGTCGATAGCGGTGTTAAGCACACGCCAAATATCCTGTGAACGTTGACGCATGCGCTCGGCAGCATCACGTTCGGCATAAAACACATCCAGCAAATGAGAAAAGCCCTCAACCTCACGACCAATCGCTGAAAGACCATATTGGGTAATCGGCAAATAACTGAAATCCAACGGTGTGTGGTCGGTGCGATACAAGAGATACGGGGTGCGTTTTTGCGGATCCAACAACGCTTGTTGCACACGATACAACGCACGTTGCAAACGATGATCCTGTGCTTCGGTAAGTGTGCCGTTATCCTCTTCCCCACGCAACGCTTGGTACGCGATCTCGCGACACATGAGTGGCGATAATCCTTGAGTACAAGAACGAATGGCAAGGTCCAGCGGTGCACCGCCTTCACGAATACGGGCCGCAACTTCTTCCACGGTATTGGATAATAAATCGACACGTACCGAATCCACAAGCGGCACGATATATTCGATGCCCGGTAAGATCGGGCGCATGGGCGACATGGTCAGATCAACACGTTTGATGGCATCAACGATGCGGTCGTTGCCGTCAACCAAAATAATATTACTGTAACGGCCCATGATCTCAACAGCAAGAGTCAAGCGCACCATATCGCCAAGCTCGTTGACAGCGTCAAAGTCAAAATACAAGACGCGTTCTAAGCCGATTTGGCGAATGGTAACCAGTCGCGCGCCTGTTAGGCGCTTGCGTAACAACATGCAAAACATCGGCGGCGCGGCAGGATTTTCCAACGCTACATCGGTGAATTGTACACGTGGCGAATTAACGCGTGCAGATACGTATAGTTTACAACTACCGTTTAAGCCGCGCAACGAAAACACCAACTCTTCTTTGGAGGGTTGGTGTATTTTATCGACACGCGCACCGACGAGGCGTGTCTCCATTTCCTGCCGCAGGCAGAGTAAATATGCGCCGTCAATTGCCATAAGGGGCTCCATCCTTAAAGAGAAGTATCTCAGCCGACGGAAACGCTTCGGTCAGCCAGGCGGTAAAGCGATCCGTTACCGCAATTTCGGTGGCATAGTGACCGCCATCCACCATGGTTTTCGCAACAGGCACCGCCAGCCATTCATGATGCTTGACTTCACCTGTTACGGCGGCATCTGCCTGCGACAACAGCGGCAACACCAAATCAGCACCTGCACCGCCGCACAGGGCAACGGTACGAACCGTGTCGCTTCCCGCTTTGATTCGTATGGGCGTTTTTAAACATTCCGATACGTATTTACCGAACACCGTTGCCGACATGTCGGCGGGCAAGCGACCGATGCGACTCATACCATCGGGAGAAACCGTAACATCGGTCAATCCCAGTTGTTCAGCTAAACAGTCGTTGACTCCGCCTGTTGCTTTGTCGGCATTGGTATGCGCACAAATAACCGATAAACCCGCCGCTGCCAAACGGTAAACCATACTGTCAGAGGGCACCGATTTAAGCGGATCAAAAATGACGGGATGGTGCGTAACAATCAGTTCGGCGCGCTTTTTAACAGCAAAACGAATGACGGCGTCCGTCACGTCAAGCGCTACCACAATTTTGGTAACCGCCGCATTTGCATCACCCACAAGCAAACCGGCGTTATCCCATTCCTCCGCTAAGGCAAAGGGCGCTTTTTTATTTAACAGATCGTAGACGTCTTTGACAATCATATCGTATCCTCCCACGGTTTCCAAAAGCCATTTTCGTATTCTTCCACACGTGCCAACAACATGAGCGCCGTGCTATCGCCCTTACTTTGCTTCAAAAGACGGTTTTTGACGGTTTGCAGGTATCCCCTACCCTCGTCAACCTTCACCTTTCCAACGTGACAGAGGGCTTCCTCCGGTGAAAAAACGGTGCTTGTATAGAGAACATGCAGCACCGTGTACCAGTGGCGGCCGTCGCGCACAACGGATTCGCTCACAATGTCGAATCCGTTTTCCCATAAATAGCGACGAAGTTTTTCAGCACGGGTCATGGGCTGGAGCAACAAGCGGTAGCCGCTGTTCTTAACCCACGGAGCACCGTCTAATATCATGGTGATCGTTTCGCCGCCCATGCCGGCAATCACAATATCGTCCACCTCATCGGGCGAAACGGTTTGCAGACCGTCGCCCAAGCGGACATCAATGCGGTCGGAAAGCGATGCTTCGGTGACGGTACGAGTGGCGGCGGCAACGGGGCCTTTGCGAATATCCGACGCAACAGCATGCGTGCAGACACGGTTTTGTATCAGATAAGTCGGCAACAAGGCGTGGTCGGTACCGATATCCGCCAAACGACTGCCGTGGCGCACAAGAGCGGCGATTTGTTGTAAGCGAGCGTCTAACATAGTATCTCCTTGACATTTGGAAAAAGGCAGTTCCTTCGAACTGCCTTTTTTGCGTTGTTATTTCGCGAGATGCGCGTTGATCTTGGCAACCAGTTCGTCGGCGTCCACACCGTGTACGAGGCAGGCCTGCCCAAGCGTTTCACCGCGCGCGGAGGGACAACCGAGGCAATGCATGCCCATTTCCAAAAAATACGGAGCGGTCGTGCGATCCATATCGAGAATATCACCAATAATTGTATCTTTTGTTACTTGCATGATTATCATCCTTTCTTAACTTTATTGTATCATAGTTTTTGTTTTTTTCAATGCCTAATTCATATTCCCCGTTAATTGCATAATAACCGACAACGCAACCAACGGTGCGGTTTCACAACGCAAGATGCGTTTACCAAGCGTGGCAATACATGCACCGTTTTGACGGAGTTTTTCAATTTCTTCCAACGCAAATCCGCCTTCAGGACCGATAACGATGGATACAGCGCGGGTATCTTCATTCACAAGCGTGCCGAGCGAAAGGCCGCCGCCTTCGTAGAACGTGATGGTGTTTTCATCTTTGGTTTGTGCCAACATTTCAGAAAACGAAACGGGTTGTGCGATTTCGGGAATCATACCACGGCCGCTTTGCTCGGCTGCACCGGCGGCAATTTTTTGCCAGCGTTCACGTTTTTTGGCGGAATCCTTGGCGTCAAGTTTCACGACACAGCGTGACATGGCAACAGGCACGATCTTCACGACCCCGATCTCCACGCATTTTTGG
>JAZOQQ010000188.1:0-7522 GCA_045656165.1 Acutalibacteraceae bacterium | reverse complement strand
ACACCGCCAAGTTAGCATTGGCACCGCTGTGCGGTTGTACATTGGCATGCTCGGCGCCAAACAATTTCTTGGCGCGATCGCGCGCGATATCTTCCACGATATCTACGCACTCACAACCGCCGTAATAGCGTTTTCCCGGATAACCCTCCGCGTACTTATTCGTAAGAACGCCGCCCGCCGCCATTAAGACCGCTTTGGAAACGATGTTCTCGGATGCAATCAATTCAATGTTGTGCTGTTGGCGTTTTAATTCTTTTTGGCACGCCTCGTGCACTTCCGGGTCAAACTGCCCCAATTCTTCAAAAAAATTCATATTTACGACCTCCCTTTTGCAAAAGTATACCACAAACTCTTGTGTTTGCAAATAGAAAAGCGTATAATTATTAAAAATACGACTAAAAAAGAGGTGGACGTATGCTCAAGACTGTAACCGTCGGCAAAAACGACGCCGATCAGCGAATTGATCGGTTTTTGACCAAGACGTTTCCGTCGTTACCTGTGTCGATGATGTATAAGTACATCCGCCAAAAAGATATCAAACTCAACGGCAAACGCTGTGCCATTGCCGACCGCGTGCGCGTGGGCGATACCGTATCCATCTATGCCCCCGAAGAATTTTTGGAGCAAGCTGCACCCAAGCACGAATTTCAATATGCCGGCACCAAACTGGATATTGTATATGAGGATGATAACATTCTCCTGCTTAACAAGCCGGTCGGCCTGCTGGTACACCCCGACGAAAACGAATACCGCGACACCTTGATTTTCCGCGTGCAACGGTATTTGTACGAAAAAGGGGAATACCAACCCGAACGCGAAAACAGCTTCGTGCCGGCGCTGGTCAACCGTATCGACCGCAACACCTGCGGCATCGTCATCGCCGCAAAAAACGCCGCGGCACTTCGCATTCTCAATGAGAAATTACGCAAACGAGAGATTGAGAAATACTACCTGTGCATCGTACACGGTAAAATGGAAAAGCCGGAGGACACCCTGCACGGGTATTTGGAGAAAAACGAATCGCAAAATCGGGTATACATCTCCGACCGGCAGGCGCGCGGCGCGCGCACCATCTCCACCCGTTACCGCGTATTAAAAGAAAAAGACGACTTGTCGCTACTCGAAATTGACCTGCTCACCGGTCGCACCCATCAGATCCGCGCGCATTTGGCATCGGTCGGGCACCCCTTGCTGGGCGACGGCAAATACGGCACCAACGCGCAAAACAAGGGCACCGGTTTTAATAAGCAAGCCCTATGCTCCTACCGCTTAAAATTCGCCTTCCAAAGCGACGCCGAAGAACTGGAATATTTAAACGACCGTGAATTTAAACTGGATTCCGTGTGGTTTGCCGACGAATTCTAAACAAAAAAGCACCGTACCATGTACGGTGCTTTTTGCATGTTAATCTTTTCGTTCTTCGCCCCAGAAAAACAGAGCAACGGTGCCGGGTCCGGTATGACTACCGATGGTAGTACCGATGTCGTTGATGAGGACCTTGCCTTTTAAATGCGGGAAACGGGTTTCCACCAAATCGGCAACGGCTCTTGCATCGTCATAACAATCCGAATGGCACATGTAACATTTGTCAGCATATTCCAAACCGCCGTCAGCGTACTGTGCCATGCGTTCCACGATTTCACGGATGACGTTCTGCTTGCCGCGTACTTTACTGCGGGGAACCAACTGGCCGAGATGGTTAACGTTTAAAAGCGGACACACGCCCAACAGGCCGCCGAAGAAGCCGGCCGCCTTGGATACACGGCCGCCCTTGACGAAGAAGGTCAGGTCGGAGGTGAAGAACCAGTGATGCTGGCGTTTCTTATTGTCCTCCACCCACCGATACAGTTCATCAATACTCATGCCTTCGTCGCGCAGATCGGCCAGTTTATCCATGATAAGGCCAAAACCTGAGGAAGCGGCAAGCGAATCTACCACGTAGATCTTGCGATCAGGGAAGCGTTCCGCCGCGATCGCCGCCGCATTACGCGCCGAGTTGACCGAACCGGAAATACCGGAGGAGAGTGAAACGTGCAACACGTCTTGCCCCTTTTCCAAAAGCGACGTGAAATACGTTAAATACTCCGAAATGTTTACTTGTGACGTTGCCGTGTCGGCACCATCGCGCATGGCCTGATAAAAATCTTTGGAACTGATCGTTTGACCGAGATCATCGGGATAATCCTTACCATCCATCGTGTAATGGAAACAGATATAGCGAATATCGCGGCTTTCAAAATGGTCTTTGGACAAATCGGCTGTTGAACAGCAACTTAAAACGTAAGGGTGCATGATGGTTCTCCTTTTTGCAAAAATTTCAACACAAAAAGGATAGCACACATTTCACGATTTTACACTCCATTTACGCATTCGCGCGCTCTACAAAGCAAAACGCGGTAGTAGAATCGACAAAAAGTCTCTCTACTACCGCGAGAATTACTGTAAAAGGGCCTCAAATTCTGCTTGATCGATAATGCGAACACCAAGTGCCTGTGCTTTTGTCAGTTTACTGCCGGCATCTTCACCTGCGAGCACCACCGAGGTTTTCTTGGACACGCTGGACGACGTTTTACCGCCGTATTGTTCAATCAACGCGCTCGCCTCGTCACGCGTCATGGTGGGAAGCGTACCGGTCAACACAAACGTCATACCCGCAAAGCGCTGGTCCACCTGCGTTTCCTGACTTGTCATGTTGACACCACATTCGCGCAAGCGTTCGAGCAAACGACGAGTGGGTTCAAGCGAGAAAAAGCGCACGACGTTTTCCGCCATTACCGCACCGAAACCATCAATTGCCACAATATCATCATACGAAGCTGCGGCAACCGCTTCCATTGTACCAAACCGTCGGCTGAGAAGTTTGGCGGCTTTTTGCCCGATATGACGAATACCCAAGGCAAACAGTAAACGCGACAGATCCTGTTGCTTGGATGCTTCAACCGAGGCGAGCAAATTATCGGCCGAGCGTTCACCTTTCCCTTCCAACAAACAGATTGCTTGACGGTCTAACGTGTACAGATCATCAATGCGGGAAACTAAGCCCTCGTCAACAAGTTGTTCGAGAACGGCAGGGCCTAACCCTTCGATATCCATGGCATCACGCGAAGCAAAATGAATCAATCGTTGCAAGCTCTGAGCCGGACAATCGGGGTTGCCGCAACGCAAGGCGGCCTCGTCTTCTTCTCGCGCGACCGCTTCGCCGCACGAAGGGCAACGATCGGGCAATTCATACACCGAATCGCCGATATGCCGTTCCACGCGAACCACTTCGGGAATGATGTCCCCCGCCTTACGCAGAATAACGGTATCACCGATATTCAGCCCTTTTTCACGAATGAAATCGGCATTGTGTAACGTCGCACGGCTGACGGTAGTACCCGCTAAGATCACCGGATCAAATACACCTGTCGGGGTCAATACACCGGTGCGCCCGACTGTGATTTCTACGTCACGCAGCACCGTTTTCTTTTCTTCAGGCGGATATTTGTATGCAACCGCCCATTTCGGATACTTACTGGTTGAACCCAGTTTGTCGCGGTCAGCAAAATTATCCACCTTGATAACGGCACCGTCAATATCAAACGGCAAGGCACCGCGCTGTGTGCCGATACGTTTGATTTCCGCGATCACCTCATCGATTGAATCGGTGCGACGATAGAACGGAATGATGGGAAGACCCAACGCTTTCATATATTCCAGCGAAGCAGCATGGGCAGAAACCGTCTCCCCTTCCAGTAATTGCAAATTAAAAATAAACAGATCCAACCCACGCGTTTTGGTAACGGCAGGATCTTTTTGCCGCAGCGAACCTGCCGCTGCATTGCGGGGATTCTTAAACGGTTTTTCACCATTTTGTTCTTGAATACCCGTTAAATAGGCAAACTGCTCGCGCGGCATATATACTTCACCACGCACGATCACGCGTGACGGCGCATTTTCAATTTGCGACGGAATGGAAGTAATGGTGCGCAGGTTAGCGGAAACGTCCTCGCCCGTCAACCCATCGCCGCGTGTGGCGCCACGGAAAAAATGACCGTCGCGGTATTCGATGGCAATGGACAATCCGTCAATCTTGGGTTCTACCACATAAACGGGATGGGCAAGTTCTTCGCGCACGCGAGCATCAAAGGCGCGCACTTCCTCCAACGAAAATACGTCCTGCAGACTGCCGAGCGGCACCTCGTGCGCTACCGACGTAAATAAACGCGACACTTCGCCGTGCACACGCTGGGTATACGAATCCGCCGTAATCAATTGCGGATACGCCTCTTCCAGCCGACGCAATTCCTGCGTCAGTTTATCAAATTCATCGTCTTCAATTTCGGGAGCATCGTTGTCATAATATAACCGACTGTGATAGTCAATCGTTTGACGAAGTTCCTCAATTCGTGCACGCGCCGCTTCAAAATCCATACTGCCACATCCTTTGGGTATAGTATACCAAATTCGCCTGCATTTTTCAATCACCTGAGCCGAAAATACGACGCATATTTTCACCGAAATCCACTTGCATCACCGTTTGCGGAATATGCCCGACAACGATCGTTTCACATACCGCAAAATCGGTTGTCAGTTCAATCGCAACACGCTCGGCGGGTAGAGCCGCCGTCATAAACACCGTCACACACAGCGTGATGCGATGCCGCGTTTGGTTGATGCCGGCGTCCGTAAATTCACTTACCAGTTGCGACACCACCGCACCGCTCGTGTGCACGTGGATCGGCAAAAAAGGCCCGCGCCCCGTTAACAAACTGCCGCCAAACACACTGCCGAGCGGGATGCGGGCGGTGGTAACCTCACGTTTGCCGAGTTCATCCGTAACGGCGGTCGTAATTTGCGCTTTTAGACGGTTGACAGATGCCGTATCGGCACTTACCGACACGATATGGCCTTCCTCGTCACGTTGGATATCAACAAGCTCGTCGTATGCCACGTTTCGGGTCGTCATGACCTTCTCCACCGCCGTATGCACCGCCAGCATGGCACCGCGCCGTGCTGCCATATAGCCGTAACTTTGGATCAGCGGCCGCAGTTGAGCGTCCATCGCCACAACACCGCCGATCAACAGCACCAACACCAGCAAAAAAGCCGGTATTGCCAACGGATGTTGTCTGCGCCTGTACCGCATACCATCACCTCACAAAAATGACCTCATAGGATATCCTATGAGGTCATGCTTGTTTGGGTTATAATTTTTCGGTGCGAGAAAGCAAGGCGTAGAATGCTTTATGCGTCATATACACGTCTTGTTTGGATACGATCTCAAACGGCGCGTGCATGGACAGCACGGGAACACCGAGATCAACGGTATCCACATCCAAATCGGCAATATATTTGGCAACAGTTCCGCCGCCGCCCAGATCCACGCGACCAAGTTCACCAACTTGCCACACCACTTCTGAACCATCCATAATGCGGCGGAAGAAGCCCATCAATTCGGCAGATGCATCATTGGTACTGCTTTTGCCGTGCGAACCGGTATATTTGGTCAACACGACACCGCGATTCAAAGCGGCACAGTTGCGCGCTTCCACCGTATCCGGGAACAACGGATCAAACGCTACGTTTACATCGGCCGACAGGCACAGCGAATTGCCCAGTACGTGACGCGCTTTTGCGCCCTGTGCATCCGCCAAGTCTTCAATAAAGTAACGCAAAAACGACGACTGCATACCGGTGTTACCTTCCGAGCCCGTTTCCTCTTTATCAGCCAATACGGTTACCGCCGTAAATGCGGGTCTTTCCAGCGCAAAGGTAGCCGTAAGTGCCGTATACGCGCAAACGCGATCATCGTGACCGTAAGAGCCGATCATGCTGCGATCCAAGCCGACGTCGCGTGCTTGTTGGGCGGGAACGATCTCCAGTTCAGCCGACAGGAAATCCGCTTCGGTAAGGCCGTACTTTTCGTTGAGCAATTTGAGGATGTTCAGTTTAACTGCATCGCTCCCCTCTTCATCCGACAACGGTTGCGAGCCGATCAGAACGTTCAGATCCTCACCGCTGATCACTTCAGAAGCGGTCTTTTTCATTTGATTGGCGCCCAAATGCGGTAACAGATCGGTAATGCACAGCACGGGATCATCGGCCTCTTCACCGATACAAACCGTTACCGTTGTACCGTCTTTTCGCACCACCACACCATGCAAAGCGAGCGGAATGGTGACCCATTGATATTTTTTGATACCACCGTAATAGTGAGTGTCAAGATAGGCGAGCGCATGATCCTCATATAAGGGGTTGGGTTTTAAATCCAACCGCGGCGAGTCAATATGCGCCGCGGCAATGGACACGCCATCCTCAATCGGACGCGTACCGATTACCGCCAACATCAACGCCTTACCACGATTGTTGACGTACACCTTGTCGCCCGCTTTAAGCGGTTTGGTGCGATCAAACGGTACAAATCCGTTTTGTTCCGCCAAACGGATCGCTTCACACACGGCTTCGCGTTCGGTTTTTGCCGTATCCAAAAACGCTTTGTATGCGGTACAGTACGATGCGGCGTCCGCCAGTTGGTCGGGTTTCACCGTCGCGAACACCGTTTTCGGCTGATAACACAACTCCTCGCGCAACTGTTCCGCTAAAGTTTTTTTATTTTCTTCCATGGGATAAATGCCTCCTATTCCATATCGTAGAGGGCCTGATATTGCGCTTTGGCGCTCAGCACCCGTTTTACGTAAGTGTTGGTTTCTTCAATGGGAATATTCACCAGCGTTTTGCCATCGGCAGAGTATCGTTTATCCTTAAGCCATCCTTCCACCGTGCCGATACCGGCATTGTAGGCCGCTAAAACGGTTTCGGTATTATCAAACGCCTCACCGAGTACGGCCAGCAGTTTCGTTCCGCATCGAATGTTTACTTCGGGATCAAACACCCGCTCGGCCGGTTCGGGTTCGCCCGGCAGTTTGGTTTGAATCCACGTATACGTGCCATCCATCAACTGCATCAGCCCTTTTGCACCCACCGGTGAAACCGCATCGGGACGAAAATGGCTTTCGGTGCGAATCACCGCATAGACCAAAGACGGTGGCACGTCGTTTTGTTCGGCATATGTCGTTACGATTTCTTCGTATCGCATCGGGTAAGCCGCTTTCAAATACGTGCGGTACGCCCACGGATATGCCGCCGCGCCGATTGCAACGACCAACGCCGCCACGATCAAACCTTTGAGCAGTTTTCGCATCATACCGCCGCTCCCTCAATTTTATCACACAGTTCTCGCGCGGCAATATGGAGTTGCACGCGGTCACCGAGGTTATACACCGTGTAGGTCACTTGATCAGCAAACTCTTCGTCCGACCACTGGGTACTCATGCGCAAACGCGCCTGTTCTTCGCTGATCGAGTCGCGTTGGCAGATGCGCTCCAAGCGCTTTTCGGGTGTGGCAACCACCGCAACGGTGCAATCACACAACACATCAACACCTGCTTGAATAAGCAGTGGCGCATCAATCACCACGAACCGAAACCCATGGTTTGCTGCTTCGCGCCGTTGTTTGCGAATTTCACGAATGACGGCGGGG
>JAZOQQ010000187.1:0-2123 GCA_045656165.1 Acutalibacteraceae bacterium | reverse complement strand
CTAAATCTGTTAGTTGCAAAAAGAAAGCCGCACGTCATAAGACGTGCGGCTTTTTTGGTTGTGATTAGTCGCTCACGAAAGGCATGAGGGCAATCTGACGAGCGCGTTTGATCGCGACGGTCAGCTCTCTCTGATGACGGGCGCAGGTGCCGGTCACACGACGGGGCAGGATCTTCGCACGCTCGGACACGAAACGGCGCAGGCGAGCAACATCCTTGTAGTCGATGCTTTCCACACGGTCGGCACAGAACGCGCAGACCTTGCGGCGACCTTTACGCGTGCCGCCACGGGGACGGTCAAACTTTTCAGTCTTTTCCATTTTATCAGCCATGGGTTATTCCTCCTTCAACTCAATGATCGTGGATTCTCAAAACGGCAGGTCATCGTCGGTGACGATCTCTTCGAAGTCACCTGCGCCGGCGGTAGAAAATGCCGGAGCCGCCTCGCTGTATGCGGGGATCTGAGAATCGGTGCGGGGAGCGGCGGCGCCGCTCTTGGATTCGGCAAAGAATGCGTTGTCGACAACTACCTCGAAAATGGTGCGATTGTTACCGTTCTTATCGGTGTAAGAGCGGCTCTGCAGGGAACCCTGCAACGCAATACGCTGACCTTTTTGGAAATAGCGGCAGATGAATTCCGCCGTGTTGCGCCATGCGACACAATTGATAAAATCGGTCTGGCGTTCGGCACCTTTCGGTTGATAGGTGCGGTCAACAGCAACGGAGAAACTGGTAACCGACACACCGGTTTGGGTGGTCTTTTGCTCGGGGGTCGCGGTTAAGCGACCAAGCAGGCAAACAACGTTCATGCTTTTTGCCTCCCTTACTTATCTTTGCGGACAACCAGGGAACGCAGAACACCTTCGGTGATCTGGGCTTTGCGCTCCAGTTCTGCCGGAAACTCGGGGCCGCTGACAAAATTGTACAGCACGTAGTAACCCTCGGTTTCGTCTTCGATCGGGTACGCCAAACGGCGCTTACCCCATTCGTCGATCTCGCCGATCTCCGAATTCTCCGCGATCAAGGTCTTGAATTTCTCGACCATGGCGGGTACGCCTTCTTCTCCTAACGTCAAGGAGAAAATGAAGACGGCTTCATAGGAACCTTTTACTGTGGGCATAATTGCACCTCCTCTTGGTCTGTGGCCCCCACTCTCATGGTAGGGGCAAGGATATCACGGTTTTTCTGCAGGACAGAAAAACGCTGTATTATTATAACAACCAAAAGTTGCCTCGTCAACCCTTTTTTTGAAAAATTTTCTTTACTTTCGCGCGGTCTTGGCATATAATAAGAGAACTGAGTGCAGAAAGGAACGAAAATATGCTGCAATTTGAAGAACTGCGTCTTCGTTTGGAAGCGCGTTTGCCGGAAATTGAAAAACTCAGCGAGGCGATCGGATTGGCCGCGATGAAACGCGAAGCCGCCGAGTTGGACATGCGTGCCGCCGAGCCGGGTTTTTGGGATAACATGGAAAAAGCACAGGCGGTCACCCAACGTGCGGCGAACCTGAAAGACGGTATTGAACGCTACGAGCGCTTGGTGTCGGATTACAACGATACGCTCATGCTTATTGAACTTGCCGACGAGGAAGGCGACTTATCGTTGCTTGACGAGTGCGTGGCCGGTGTGGAAAACGTGGAAAAAGAGCAGGAGGCACAACGCCTCGGTACGTTGCTTACAGGTGAATACGATTCGCATAATGCGATCCTCACGTTCCATGCGGGTTCGGGTGGCACCGAAGCGCAGGATTGGGCGGAAATGCTGTATCGTATGTATACGCATTGGGCCGAAAAACACGGATTCAGTTATAAAATCTTGGATTATCAAGACGGCGACGAAGCGGGGCTGAAAAGCGCCAGCATTCAGGTGAACGGCGAAAACGCTTACGGTTACCTGAAAGGTGAGTCGGGTGTGCATCGTTTGGTGCGCGTATCGCCGTTTGATGCGGCGGGGCGCCGTCACACGTCGTTCTCGGCGTTGGAAGTGGTGCCGGAACTGGATAACAGCGTGGAGATCGATATTCGTCCCGAAGATATTAAAATGGACGTGTTCCGTTCGAGCGGCGCGGGCGGTCAGCACATCAACAAAACCTCGTCGGCGGTGCGCTTGACGCATATCCCGACC
>JAZOQQ010000186.1:0-2802 GCA_045656165.1 Acutalibacteraceae bacterium | reverse complement strand
CTTTGAAGTGATCGCCAAGGTTACTGCCGAACTCGGTGTGACCGATTATCGCGTGGTTGCCAACAAAGGGGAGCAGGCGGGGCAAACGGTCTTCCATTTGCACTTCCATGTTCTCGGAGGAAAAACCTTGAAGGGAATGTGCTGACGGTTTGACCTATGTAATTTTAGATTTGGAATGGAACGGCGCGCGTTGTGAGAAACTCGGTGGCTATTTTAACGAGATTATTGAGATCGGCGCGGTTCGTTTATCCGATAACTTGACTGTTGAAGCACGTTTTGATGCGTATATCCGACCTGTTGTCAGCCGCAAATTGACACGGCTTGTCACCAATTTGACAGGGATCACCGACGATCAGGTGCGTCATGGTATATCGTTTCGACAGGCGATGGACAAGTTGTGCGATTTTGTCGGCAAAGATGCGGTTATTCTGACGTGGAGCAATACCGACTTATTGGTTTTAATGGAAAATTGCCGTTATTTTCTTGAAGACGAAACCATTCCGTTTTTAACGGCGTATATGGACCTGCAAGCGTATGCACAAACTCGCTTGCAACTCGGTACGGCACAGCAAGTGGCTCTCGGTAAAATGGCAGAGATGTTGCAACTGAATAGTGAGGATATGGAACTGCACCACGCGATTGATGACAGCGTATTGGCGGCTCAAATTTTGCGCCACGTATACGATGCCGCGTCTTTCCGCAAAACGGTATCCAAAGTCAACGAGGAGTTTTACCGTCGCTTAACCTTTAAGCCGAGTTTTATTCACGAGATTAATGATCCGCTTATTCGCCGTTCACATCTGCGTTTTGCGTGTGAATCCTGTCGACACAACCTGAAACGGACAGGCGACTGGCAATTCCAACATCGGTATTTTATCGCCCCGTTTTACTGCGCGCGTTGCCGTGTGGAATACATTGGTCGTGTACAGGCCAAACGCAAATTTGACGGTGTGGAAATCAAGAAACGGCTTATCCGAAAATCTTCGGAAAAGTCTCAAGAAACAGAGGGATAATATGAACGTTTTGGTTGTCGGTTGCGGTAAAATCGGTACAACGTTGATTGCCGGCTTAACGGCTGAAGGACACAATGTGGTGGCGATTGATCATCACGCCGTTCCTCTTACTGAAATCACCAATATTTACGATGTTGTGAGCATATGCGGCAACGGCGCCGACTCGGATACGTTGTTGGAAGCAGGTGTACGCAAGGCCGATTTGTTCATTGCGGTGACCGGTTCGGATGACACCAATATGTTAAGCTGCTTATTGGCTAAACGGTTAGGTGCCGCGCATACCATTGCCCGTATTCGCAATCCCGAATATAACGATAAAAGTTTAAATTTCCTCAAGCGCGAATTAGATCTTTCAATGTCTATTAATCCGGAATTACTGGCGGCGCAGGAATTGTATAAGATTCTTAAATTACCCTCTGCTGTCAAAGTAGAAACTTTTTCACGCCGTAATTTTGAGATGATTGAACTGCTCCTTAAAGAAGATACACCGTTGGATGGTGTAGCACTTTCTCAATTACGTGAAAAATACCAAGCGAAATTTTTGATTTGTGTGGTACAACGCGGAGAAGACGTATATATTCCGGACGGTAGTTTTGTGTTAAAAGCAGGTGATCGTATCGGCTTGATGGCACAGACGGCCGAAATCCATAAGTTGATGCGTGAGATGCATATGTTCACCAAGCAAGCGCGCGATGTTATGATTTTGGGCGGCAGTCGTACGGCGTATTATCTTGCCAAACAATTGTTGGCCGGTGGAAGTACCGTAACGATCATTGAACGTGACGAAAAGTTGTGTCAAGAACTCTGCGCGGCGATTCCGAAGGCGGTTATCATTTGTGCAGACGGCGCGCAACCGGAGGTCTTGTTAGAAGAAGATCTCGCCTCGCGTGATGCTTTTGTGGCTTTGACGGGTATGGATGAAGCCAATGCGCTGATTGCTTTGTTTGCCTCTTCTAAAAAGGTCCCGAAGGTTATTGCTAAGGTTAATCGTGACGAATTATCGACGTTGGCAGAGCGTTTGGGTGTGGACTGTATTGTATCACCGAGAGCGATTATTACCGACGTGGTTTTGCGTTATGCGCGTGCGTTGCAAAATTCCATGGGTAGTAAAGTTGAGACTCTATACCACTTGATGGATGGTAGCGTAGAAGCATTAGAGTTTATTGTGAACACCGAGTTTTCGGCTTTGGGTGTACCGCTCAAAGATATGAAAATTAAACCGGGTATTCTTATCGGCGGCATTATTCGTGATCGTGCCACCATTATCCCCGGCGGTAACGATACGATTATGTCGGGCGACCGTGTCATTGTTGTTGCCACAGGCAGACGTTTGCAGGATCTGGAAGAGATTTTAAAGTAAGGGACGAACATCCATGAACCGAAAAGCAATTCTGTATACGGTCGGGAGAATTACGGTGATCGAAAGTATCCTAATGGTACTACCGTTGTTGGTATCCTGTTATTACCGCGAATGGAAAACTGCGTTCTCTTTTGGGGTCGCGGTTTGTTCGGCGTTGCTGATTGGCGGTTTGCTGATGCTGTTGAATCGACGCGGTGACAAGCTCATGTTTGCTAAAAGCGGATTTATTACCGTAGCGCTTTCATGGATCTTAATGGCTTTGATCGGCGCCATTCCTTTTACGGTGAGCGGTGGTATTCCGTCGTATGTAGACGCTGTTTTTGAAACAGTTAGTGGTTTTACAACAACGGGCGCTTCCATCTTGCCGGATCCGACTTTTCTCAATAAGGGTTTGCTGTTTTGGCGCAGCTTTACGCACTGGATTGGCGG
>JAZOQQ010000185.1:0-2399 GCA_045656165.1 Acutalibacteraceae bacterium | reverse complement strand
CGCTTCCGCTCAAACGGAAACGGGGGCTTTTTCCACAATTCGGTACACGTTGGTGGAAAACCTATTGGTTTTTTCTGTTTTTTTGGTTTTGATTCCCACAATTTTGGTTTTTTGTGTTGCTATTTTTTATTTTTCTTTGAGTTTTTGTTATTTTTTTTGGTTTTTGTTTGTTTTTCTATTGACTTTTCTGTGGTTTTAGGATACAATAACATCAGCATGAAATGTGGGAGGTTATCGTTATGTCCACTTTTTATACCCAAGACATTCAAAAAAGCGCTCGTATTCCCAAACTGATCGAGCACTTATTTGAAAAAATGCCGGAGATCGAACCGTATCGTGCCGTTTTGCTGACAGAATCGTATCAGCAAACGGAAGGCGAACCGATCATTTTGCGGCGTGCCAAAGCGTTTGCACACATTTTGGCACATATTCCGATTACCATTCGGCCGCTTGAACTGATCGTCGGTTCCAGTTCCAAAAATCCGCGTGGCGCGCAGTTGTTCCCGGAATATTCGTACGAGTGGGTGGAAGCCGAGTTTGAAACGCTCGCGACCCGTTCCGCCGACCCGTTCCTCATTTCCGAGGATACCAAGGTCGCTCTACGCAAGGTATTCCCTTACTGGAAAGGTCGCACCTCCAGCGAACTGGCAACGTCGTACATGGTACCGGAAACCATCGCCGCCATTGAACACAATATCTTCACGCCCGGCAACTACTTCTACAACGGTGTCGGCCACGTAACCGTCAATTACGCCAAGGTGCTTAAGATGGGTTATCGCGGCATCGCCGAGGAAGCACGTGCGGCACTCAAGGCCTTGCGCATCACCGATGCCGACTACGCCAAACGTCATCAATTCTTGAACGCGGTGCTCATCACCTGCGATGCTGTGGAAATGTATGCAAACCGCTATGCGGAATTGGCTCGCAAGCAAGCCGCCGAATGTGCCGATGAAACGCGTCGTGCCGAATTACTGCAGATTGCTGAGAACTGCTCGCGCGTACCCGCACACGGTGCCACCTCGTTCTACGAGGCGTGCCAGTCGTTCTGGTTCGTGCAAATGCTGATTCAGATCGAATCCAGCGGCCACTCCATCTCTCCCGGTCGTTTCGACCAATATATGTATCCTTATTTTAAAGCCGATCTTGAGAAAGGCGCTATCACTCGCGAGCAAGCGCAAGAGTACGTCGACTGTATTTGGGTCAAACTTAACGACCTTGGTAAAGTTCGCGACTTGGCTTCCGCCGAAGGCTTCGCCGGTTACAGCATGTTCCAAAACCTGTGCGCCGGCGGTCAAGATAAGGACGGCAAGGATGCCACCAACGACATGTCGTATATGTGCATCAACGCCACTTTGCACGTGCTGTTGCCGCAACCGTCTTTCTCGGTTCGCGTATGGAACGGCACTCCTCACGAATTTATGATCCGCGCCGCCGAGATCACCCGCACGGGTATCGGCTTGCCGGCTTACTACAACGACGAAGTCATCGTCCCCGCGTTGCAAAACCGCGGCCTTACCTTGCAGGATGCACGTGACTACAACATCATCGGTTGTGTAGAACCGCAAAAATCCGGCAAAACCGACGGCTGGCACGATGCGGCATTCTTTAATATGTGCCGTCCGTTGGAACTCACCTTCTCCAACGGCCTCGACAACGGTATTCAAGTCGGCCCGCAAACCGGCGATGTTGCTTCCATGAAAACCTTTGACGAGTTCTATTCCGCTTACAAAAAGCAAATGGAATACTTCATTGAACTGATGGTCAACGCCGATAACGCCATTGACCAAGCACACATGGAACGCTGCCCGCTTCCGTTCTTGTCCTCAATGTTGGAAGACTGCATCGGGCGCGGTAAGAGCGCACAGGAAGGCGGTTGTGTTTACAACTTCACCGGACCGCAGGGCTTCGGTATCGCCAACGTGACCGACGCGCTCATCGCGGTGCGCGAACTGGTCTACAACGAGAAATTCCTTACTCTTGCCGAGTTCCGCGAAGCGCTGGATAACAACTACGGCAAGGACATGGATGCCAAACAGGCCGAAAAGATCACCAAGCAAGTCGTTAAGAGCATGGTTGACAGCGGCCGCACGCTGACCCCCGACGATATCAAAGCGGTGTACCTCACGGTGGCGCAAAACACCTGCCCCGATGAGAAAAAGGCGCGTTGGCAACAGTTATTGGATCGTATTCAGACGTTGCCGAAGTTCGGTAACGACGATCGTGTGACCGATGATTTCGCTCGCGACGTCGCCTACACTTACACCCGTCCGGTCGAACAGTATCGTAACCCGCGCGGCGGCGTTTATCAAGCCGGTCTGTATCCGGTTTCCGCGAACGTGCCGCTCGGTGCGCAGACGGGCGCTACCCCCGACGGACGTTTGGCTCACACGCCGGTCGCG
>JAZOQQ010000184.1:0-2593 GCA_045656165.1 Acutalibacteraceae bacterium | reverse complement strand
TGTAACAGTATTTTTCTCTGTAATATTAGCTATGCGATGTAATTCAGAAATAATATCTGATTCTGAAATGCTTTTTTTGAAATTATGTCCACGAGTTTCTAAAAAGCTCAATTCTAACACGTTTTTCCAACTACCAAATCTACGAGTAAGTGTATCTGAATGATATTTACCATTTTTAGAATATTCATCTCGTGTCAGTGTAGTTTTTCCCAACTTTTTAGCGGTGCTTACAACATCCGATATAAGTTCTTCATCTGACATATTTCTATGATATTCATTCAGCTCAAATTTCATTTTGTTGCTTGTCCTTTCTTAAATAACCAACTTATCATTCATCAACCATCTCGCACGGCTCCCACCCGACTACGCCTCATAATCCCCTATAATCCCCATAATATCGTTCCGATACACATTCCCACCTAAAACGTTGCCGTTTGGCTCGAAGGACACACAGCGCACGTCGCGCGGATCTTCCGCATAGGGATTTTCGGGACGCTCGTCCTTGAAATACTCCGCAAGGTATTTCACCGCGTTTCCCTCGGGGAAAATCACGTTCCCCTCTCCCACGGGAAGTGACATTTCGGCAAAGCTCGCGAGAATCTCCCTCGTTTTCACGTTGTATGGATTGTCATCAGCCGCGCTCACAAGCCAAGCAGGCGAAAGGCGGATCGGTATGCCGCACTTCTTTGCTTCCGTGGCAAACTGCTTCACCACGTCAAGGGGTATGGTTTCCTGATGAAACGCATCCACCGACAACAGCAGGTCATTCACGCCGCACGCGTCAAGCTGCTTTGCGACCTCGCGAATCTTATCGGCGTTTTTCGAAAAATAGCCGCCCGTAATGACTTGGCGTTTTGGAATGTTCAGTTCTTTCGCGGTTTTCATTATCGCATACACCGCATCCGTGTACAAAAGCGGCTCACCGCCGAATGTCATCACGGTTTTGATGTCGTACTCCGCCGCGATCCTCTGCACCGCATCCGCGGCGATCTGCGGATCGATCCGCTCACCGCAAGACGTATGCTCGCCCTCGGAACAGTGCTTGCACCGCCCCGTGCAGGCGTAGGTCACGACGAATTCGATTTTGTTTAGGTTTTTGAGATATTGATTCATATTTTATTCTTCCAACTCTTTAACATACCGCTGTTTCTGCGCCTTTATCAACCGTTTTCGTAACAAGCGTGCCGTATAAAAACGGGTGCATAGATTCTCCTCGTTAAACCTGAATTTGTTTAATTGTCTTCAGTAATCTGCTTTTTAGCCCAAGCGAACAACATTTCCAGCATTGAGTCAAACTGAGCAGCCTCACCGTTTTTCAGCTTCAAGAAGTTTTCAACGATCTTTCGTTCATCGTCAGAAACCACGCCGAGAAGGTCCTTCTGAAAGCGGAAATATTTGCCCGTTTGCTTAAAAGCTATTGCCTGCATGACGAAGGATGCGGATTTATACAGCCCACGCAAAATGTCCTCGCTCTTTTCGTGCAGCATATTATGTACACAGCCGTGATAGATGCTGCAAGCGCCGATTTTGATTGCTCTGTCAACTGCCGCCTCGTCAATGACCGCAAGTAATTCATCAAGGCTGCCTTTTATGGGCGTGGTATCATAGTAAAACTGAAAAAGGTCGGAAGGCTCCCAACTTTGAAGCTCGTCCCTTCCCGAAAGGAAGCCGCATATCAGCTCTCTGTGAGGCATCGCGTCGAGCATTGCATTGTATTCCCCAATGTCCGAGGCGGACAGCTCGTCAAGTATCACTACAACGTCAATATCACTTGCCTCACGCGCCTCGCCGCGCCCGTAGCTGCCTTGCAAACCCACAAACCACAAGCGGTTTGCGAAAATGTCATTTAAGGCTTTCAAAAAGCCGTCCATCCAAGTGGTAATATCTATCATTTGCCTCACCTCGTTAAAAGTTATCTACAAACATTACTGCAGCCGCTCCACAAACATCCCTACGTGATATCCGTATCGCGCCAGATCAACCTTGCCGTTTTCAATAGCGATCCCGTCCTTCTCAAGACGGCGTTTCTGCTCATCAAGACCGCCAAAAGCATAAGCGTGGCTCAACTTTCCTTTGCTGTTTACAACTTTATAGCAAGGATACTTGTCCCCGTCGGGATTATCGTGCAAGGCATTTCCCACAGCGCGAGCCCACTTTTTATTGCCGAGCATTTTCGCGAGGTCACCGTATGTAGTCACCTTGCCGCAAGGGATGGTTTGCAGTAGCTCGTATACTTTTTGCTTGTCGAATGAGGTTTTCATTTTATTTTTCACACCATTCGACAATTGCTTTTGATGCAAATTCAGCGGTTCCTTCGCCGTATTTGTCGATATCCTTCTTGAATCGCTCGTCGCAGACGTACATCTTGCCGAGTCCTGCGAGGATCTCGTCGGTGCAGGAGTAGTAGCTCTCGGTGATGTGCGCCTGCAACTTGGCGACAAGCGCTTGTGCTTCGGTAGAATCGGGGCTTGTGCCGCTATCCTTGCATGCGGCAAATTCGGCGAAGATTGACATAAGTCCTTCGTTTACTTCGGCCCATTTTTCTTTTGTGTAGTTTTTTGTTTTCTGCTCGTGCTCGCGATAGGAGGCGGTG
>JAZOQQ010000183.1:0-5532 GCA_045656165.1 Acutalibacteraceae bacterium | reverse complement strand
TGGCGGGTCTGCAGAGTATTCCGCACCCGCTTTATGAAGCGGCATCCATTGAAGGAGCCACGGCGTGGGAAGGTTTTTGGAAGATTACGTTGCCCATGTTGACACCCATTATCCAACTGAACTTAGTTTACAGCATTGTCGATAGTTTTACCGATGTTGAAAACTCTGTTATGCAGCAAGTCATGCACAACCAGCAATTGATTCGTTATGGTTGGACATCTGCTATGTCGTGGGTGTATTTCTTGATTATTGCTGTCATTTTGGTGGCGGTTTTCGTGGCGTTCTATTTCATTGAGCGTCATTCGTCCAAATCACATTACTAAAGGAAGGAGAAGTGTCATGTTTGGTCGCACCAAAGAAACGGTAAAACGTCGTGCGTTCACAAACCCTTTGGTGATTCGTGATCGTGCCGTTAAAACCGTTAGCGGTATTGCTCGCTGGTTGCTGATGATTGCGTTGTGCTATCTGTTTCTCTTTCCGGTCTTTTTCTTGATTTCTACGTCGTTACAGGATCCGTCGTCCGTTAACGATCCCAGTGTGATATTCATTCCGAAAAAGCTCTCGTTGGAAAGCATCAAAGAAATGATCGATGTGTTGCATTACTGGGATTCGGCACTGCTGACGTTAGAAATTGCTGTGTTCAGCACACTGGCTTCTTTGATTTCCTGTTCCATGGTCGGTTACGGCTTTTCGCGCTTTAAATTTCGCGGAAAGAACTTGTTCTTTATCTTGGTTATTTTAACCATCGTTGTACCGCGACAAGTTATCCTGCCGAACTTGGCACTGAATTTCCAGTTTTTTGACTTCGGCGGTATTCTGTCCGTCTTGCCGGCAGGGTCTAACTCTATCAATTTAATGAATACGGTTTGGACGTTTGTACTGCCGTCCTTATTTGCGACCGGTTTGCGTTCGGGTATTTTTGTGTTTATTTTTCGGCAATTCTTCTTGGGCCTTCCCAAAGATTTGGAAGAAGCTGCCCGCATGGACGGTTGCGGCGGTATTCGCACATTTGTGCAGATTATTGTACCGCTTGCCGTACCGGCCTTCGTTACGGTATCGCTGTTCTCGTTTGTATGGCATTGGAACGACCTGTATTCTTCCTCCATGTTTTTTACAACTGAGATTAAGCCGCTGATGCCGCTGTTAGACAATTTGAGTATGTTGATTGAACGTGCTGAAATCGGCACGAACGCCTATGTGGCACGCACTTACATGGCCTCCGCACCTTTACTTGCCATGTTGCCGCCGCTGGTTCTTTATATCTTGACGCAACGCTTCTTTACCGAGAGTATTGAACGTTCCGGTATTGTTGGTTAAGGGGGATGAGGATAATGAGTGGCACACAGTTTTGCTTGCCCGTGACTGCACGCGGTTATCGGGCGTATATTGATGCGTTATACGATGCCGCATCTACGTTAACTCAAGAGGCGTTTATCGAAGGCTTGGACGTTGTCAAACAAGCCATGTGCCGCGATGTGTTGGATTTTCCCGACAGTATTAAAGCGAGCGGTACGACGTACTATCTTTCCAATAACGGCGATGATGCAAACGACGGTCGTTCTCCCGAAACAGCGTGGGCAACGATTGACAAACTCAAAAGTGTCTTCGATGAACTCAAAGCAGGGGATGCAGTGCTGTTTGAACGTGGCAGTATGTGGCGGCAACCGTTGCTGGAGCCGATTGTTATCGACGGCAAAACGGTGTATCCGAACGACGTGTTTTTTGGTGCACAAGTTGGCGTTTCCTACGGTGCATATGGCGAAGGCCACAAACCGATCTTCAACGGTTCGCCCTTCGATTTTGCCGATACCTCTTACTGGATCGCCACCGACGTGCCAAATGTGTACGAATGCACCGAGCGCTTTGCCAATGCCGGTGTCGTCGCGCTGGATCACACGAAACAGTATGGCCAATACTGTGAGCGAGTGGCTTACAAAGAAATGGTCGGTCGTCGCGATTTTATGGGCTATGCCGATTTAAAACAAGACGAAAGTTACTTTAACGATCTGGAAACCGGTAAGCTCTATCTGTGTTCCCATCATGGCAATCCGGGTGATCGGTACCGTTCCATTGAGATCGGCGGCCGCAAGAGCATTATTCGCAGTAACCAGTCGGCCGTGTTTGAAAACTTGGAGTTTTGTTACGCAGGCTACGGTATTACCGGCGGTCCGACTTTGACCGTGCGTGGTTGTGTTTTCTACTGGCTGGGTGGTGCGCAATTGCGCGCCGTGACGGGTGAAACGGTCGTTTGCGGTAATGCCGTTGAAATCTACGGACCGGTTGACGGCTTGTACGTCGATACCTGTTGGATGTACTCGCTGTGTGATACCGCGGTTACCCATCAACTCTGGACAACAACAGGGGAGTGTATTCATAAAAACATTGCCTTTACGGGAAATGTGATCGAATACTGTCACTGGTCGATTGAATTTAACAATCCGCCGTCTACCGACGGTTCGTTGCGTCGTGTCGAAAATTACCTTCACGCATACAATTACGTTACCATGGGTGGTTACTGCTTCGGCAGTTGGATGATGGATCGGCAAAACACGGCCACCTTGTACAACTGCTTCGGCACGGCACAGACGGTCAACGGTATTTGTGAGAAAAACATTTTTTACCGCTGTACGGGTTGTTTGTACCGCCTGCGCTTTGAAGCGGATAAAGACATCGTTTTTAAGCAAAATATCCACTTGCAAGATAAAAATGGTAAGTTAGGGTATCTTTTTGATGGCGACTATCCCTATACCGAAGAGTCCATTGAGTTGCTCAAGGAACGGACGAAACAAGAAGAGCCGTTATTCTTCACGTTATAACGTCAAAAAAACCTTTCTATACTATCCAAACATTACCATCTTATAAACTGCAAACGAAATATTAACAAGTGCGCATTGTGTCTAAAGCGCGTGAAATGTTATAATTTGAGTGTAGTATATGACTTTTTTTATCGTACAAGGAAAGAGGAGATAAAGTTATGCGAAATATTTCTTCGTTTGTGCGCCGATCGTTAACCATTCTATCAGCACTGGCTTTGCTGGTGGTGCTGTTGTTAACGGCAATCGGTACTATTGCGCAGGAATCGCCGGCTAAAAACCTTCTTACTGCACAGGGGCTGTCAAGCGGTTCGCAGAGCGTCACGGCATACAAACTGACAGGTGTGAATTGTTCCGGCTTGTGGGATATGTCGTTTGGTGCTTCCACCTATGCGAATGCTACTGTCGGTACAGTAGGGTACATGGGCGGCGCTGTTGCAAACCTGGTAGATGGCAAGACCGATAACGTCTATAATGCCAATACCCAATACGTGCAATACGATTACGATTATGCCGCTGCTTCGGCAATGAATCGCCGCTTGGCCTTGCTGGTGAATATCGGTGCAAAGAAGGACGTTACCTCCGTTCGCATTGATATGGCACAACAGTGGAAGAATGCCTTGCAGGACAATGCGGTTTACGACTGCAGTATTTATGCGGGCAATACCGCGGAAGTATCGGAATTGATCAAGGCTGATCACTTCGTGAAAAACTATACGGCAACCGCCAAAACGCGTGTCGCTGATATTGCTATCAGCAATGCCGAAAACGTGCAATATGTGTTAGTGGTGTTCAATAAATTGTCTGCCGACCCCGGTGCTACAGGCAGTGCCAGCGAAGGCACTTACGGTGCTAATCACATGCCGGCAACCTATGCGGGGCAGGGCAGCGGTTCTGACCATGGCGCTCTTCGCTTGGCGGAACTTACCGTTACCGGTGTGGATCACGTCGATACCAAATCTTTGTTGACAGCCGAGGGCTTGGCCGACGGTAGCCAAAGTGTTACTGCTTACAAACTTACCGGTGTGGATTATTCGGATTTGTGGGATATGTCGTTTGGCGCTTCCACCTATGCGAATGCTACTGTTGGTACAGTAGGGTACATGGGCGGCGCTGTTGCAAACTTGGTAGATGGCAAGACCGATAACGTCTATAATTCCAATACCCAATACGTGCAATACGATTACGATTATGCCGCTGCGTCGGCAATGAATCGCCGCTTGGCCTTGCTCGTGGATATCGGTGCAAAGAAGGAAGTTATGTCCGTTCGCATTGATATGGCACAACAGTGGAAGAATGCCTTGCAGGACAATGCGGTCTACGATTGCAGCATCTACGCCGGCAACACGGCTGATGTCGCCTCCTTGCTTGCGGCAGATAACTTTGTCACCAACTATACGGCAACCGCCAAAACGCGCGTCGCTGAGGTTTCCTTATCGGATGTAACAGGTGTGCAATACATTTTGATCGTCTTTAACAAACTTTCCTCGGATGCCGGTGCTACGGGTAGCGTAACGGAAGGTACATACGGCGATGCACATTGTCTTGCTACTTACACGGGCCAAGGAAGCGGATCGGATCACGGTTCTTTACGCTTAGCGGAATTAACCATCAAAGGCGTTGACTATAAAGAGCCGCTTACCCGTCCCACCACGAATCTGTTGACCGCCGAAAAACTGGGCACAGGCAACCAAAGTGTTACGCCGCTTAAATTGACCGGTGTGGATTACACAGATTTGTGGGATATGACCTTTACCGCTTCCACCTATGCAAACGCTACGGTGGGTGCCATCGGATATACCGGCGGTGTGGTGGAAAATCTGGTCGACGGTAAGATCAACGATGTTTACAATGCAAACACCAAACATGTTCAGTACGACTATGCGTATACTGCTGCAGCGGCGATCGGTCGTCGTGTGGCTGTGCTAATTGATCTCGGCGGAAAAGCGGATCTAAACGCGGTTTGGATCGATATGGCACAACAGTGGAAGAACAACGCTCTGCAAGACAACGCAATCTATGATTGCAGCGTATATGTCGGCAATACTAATGAGACTTCTGCCTTGTTGTCGGCTGAGAATTTTGTAACGAATTATACGGCTACCGAAAAAACGCGTGCCGCCGCCATCCCGCTTGAAGGTGTGACGGATGTGCAATATATCTTGATCGTGTTCAACAAACTCTCTGCTGACCCCGGCGCAACGGGTAGCGTGACGGAGGGCACCTACGGTGATTCCCACTTGCCGGCAACGTATACGGGCCAAGGAAGTGGATCGGATTACGGCGCTCTGCTGTTAGCGGAAATTACGGTTGACGGTGTGGCAAAAACCGAACCGACCCCGCCGCCGGTTGAACGTACGAATTTGTTGACCGAAGCCGCTTTAACCAGTGGTTTGCAGGGCATTTCCGGCTACAAGTACGCCATTAACGGTGCAACTCTGTGGAATTTGGATTTCGCGAACTTCAACTACGGCGAAGCCGTTCAGCTTTCGCAGAATCGCTGGCCGGCACTCGGCACGGGAGAGTTGCCGACTTTAGCGGATGGTGACTACACCGGTTTGGTGCAAGCTGAGTTCGGTAACATCGCCAATCATGCGAATATTGTAAGCCGCCGTTTAGCACTTTTGGTGGATTTGGGCAGCCACTACGATATTGACGGCGTCAAATTACGCGCTCCTTCAAAGCAATTACACGCGTTTTATGACTTGACCGTTTTTGC
>JAZOQQ010000182.1:0-2195 GCA_045656165.1 Acutalibacteraceae bacterium | reverse complement strand
GGTAGGTGCAATATCACACAAGCGACCACCCTCGCGCAGTTTGCAATCGTGGCCGACTACGCAGAACGGTACGGGATAAGTGGTGTGTGCGGTAAACGGCGAAACGCCGTCTTCTTCCAGCATTTTGTCCGCGTTACCATGGTCAGCCGTGATAAGTGCCACGCCGCCCATTTCACGAATGGCTTCCACGGTTTTGCCGACACAGGTATCCACCGCTTCTACCGCGGCTTTCGCCGCCTCAAACACGCCGGTATGACCAACCATATCGCAGTTGGCATAGTTTAAGATGATTACGTCGTATTTGCCGGAGCGGATACGGTCAACCACCGCATCGCACACGGGATACGCGCTCATTTCGGGTTGCAGATCATAAGTTGCCACCTTGGGAGAGTTGATAAGCACACGATCCTCGCCCTCAAACTCACGCTCCACGCCGCCGTTAAAGAAGAAGGTCACGTGTGCGTATTTCTCGGTTTCGGCAATACGCAACTGAGTCTTGCCGTTTTTGCCGAGGTATTCGCCCAATGTATTTTCAAGCGATTGCGGGCGGAAAGCAACGTCCACGTTCGGCATGGTCGCATCATACTGCGTCATACACACGTAGGTAAGCGGGAAGAAGCCGTTTTTGCGCTCGAAGCCAACAAAATCGGGATCGACAAACGTACGGGTGATCTCACGCGCACGGTCGGGGCGGAAGTTGAAGAACACTACGCTGTCGCCCGCTTTAATGCTGCCGTTTTTGTCGCAAACGGCGGGCACCACGAACTCGTCAGTCACGCCATCGGCATAGGATTTCGCCATAACGTCCACCGCGTCGGCGTTCTGAACACCTTCGCCGTATACCATGGCTGCGTACGCTTGCCCCACGCGCTCCCAACGGTTATCACGGTCCATCGCATAGTAACGACCCATCACAGTCGCCACGCTGCCCACGCCGATTTCCGCCATTTTGCTTTGCAGTTGTTCCACAAAATCTTTGCCCGATGACGGAGGCACGTCACGGCCGTCCATCAGACAATGCACAAACACATTGGACACGCCGTTTTTCTTTGCCATTTCCAAAAGACCGAAAAGGTGGGTCAAGTGGCTGTGCACACCACCGTCGGACAACAGGCCGATGAGGTGTAACGCTTTGTCACCTTTGGCGTTTTCCATCGCGTTTTTCAGCGCAGCATTTTCAAAGAAATCGCCGTCTTTGATGGATTTGGTAATGCGGGTCAATTCCTGATACACCACGCGGCCTGCACCAATGTTGGTGTGACCGACTTCGCTGTTACCCATCTGACCGTCCGGCAGACCAACGTCCATGCCGGAAGCGCCGATTGCGGTAAAGGGATTTTCGGCAAAGATCTTGGAAAGGTTCGGGGTAGCGGCGGCCTTAATGGCATTGCCCATCACGCCGTCGTTCAGACCGAAACCATCCATGATAATCAGCACTACAGGTTTTTTCATACTGTTTCTCCTCATTACAGGAGCGCAAGGACTGTTTTTCAACATTCCTTGCGCCCTTGGTTGAAAACTTATTTCGCCGCCGCAACGATAGTGGCAAAGTCAGCAGGCTTCAAAGAAGCGCCACCGATCAAGCCGCCATCAACGTCGGACTGCGCCAACAATTCCGCCGCGTTTGCCGCGTTCATGGAACCACCGTACTGAATGGTAACGGCTTTCGCCGCTTCGGTGTTGTAAAGGCCGGCAATCACGTCGCGGATCTGTGCGCACACTTCGTTGGCCTGCTCCGCCGTGGCGGTACGGCCGGTGCCGATCGCCCAAACGGGTTCGTAGGCAATGATCACGCGGGCAAGCTCTTCTTCGGAAACGCCGCCGAGCGCCACTTTGGTCTGCATGGCAACAATTTCACCCGTGATGCCCTGCTCACGCTGTTCGAGGTATTCACCTACGCACAGAATAACGGTAAGACCTGCATCCAACGCGGCACGCATACGTTTTTGCACCGTCACGTCGGTATCACCGAAATAGGTGCGGCGCTCGCTGTGGCCGAGAATAACGTAGCCGACTTCCATAGCTTTGAGCATTTCAGCCGAGATTTCACCGGTGTAGGCACCGGATTTTTCCCAATGGCAGTTCTGAGCGGCAACGCCGATCTTGCTGCCTTTAACCGCTTCCAAAGCCGCGGGCAGATCCACAAACGGAACGCCAACCACCACGTCGCAGGTCGCATCGGCAACCAACGGTTT
>JAZOQQ010000181.1:0-4998 GCA_045656165.1 Acutalibacteraceae bacterium | reverse complement strand
ACTAAACCGCGATAATATTCCGTCGCGGCGGCATCGTCCATTCCCTCGTTGCGCATACTCTGCAACTCCGCTTGGGAAGACGGAATTGAGATCACCTTTAACGCACAATGCTCCTCGATCCCGAATCGGCTGCGCACGATTTCGTACACCTTACCAAAACTGCCTTCGCCGATCAACCGTCCCACACTCCAGCCGGGCCAGATCTGTTCTATGTTCACATCATTCATCTGCTTTCAAAACCCTCTCACGCATGGTAATAATATTTCACGCCGCTGGTATGCTTACCAAATCCGCTGTCAATGGTACCGTGATTAAAGTTGCGACCACCCGCTTGTGAGATCATCACAGCGGTCTCGCCCTCGTTTTGCGGCACCACCATCGCCACGTGACCGGTCGTGGTCGCCGCGGCGACCGTCGGCATACCGGCATTCGCCATCTTCTGCGCGGTGGCGGCATCGCATTCGATCCATCCGTTTTGCGCGCCAAACGTTTGCAACCATTTGGTCATACGCGATGCCGACATTTCCAAATACGAACCCTTGTGCTTTATGCAATAGTCGCGCGACAGTCCCGCACCGGTATTCGGATCGTAATAATGCGGGATCTCACAGCCCATGGCCTTGGTAGCATCCCACACGTAAATGTTGCAATAGGTATCTTTCCCCGGCTGATAACGCGCGCGATTTTCCACGTCCAGATCGGCCAGCACCTCGTTGTACGCCTCCGCCGAGCGTTGACCCGGATCGTTCGTTTTAAAAGGCGTGATCTCGTACCACGGCCCATTGGGAATATCACCATTGGGATTGTATACCACCGGCGGTTGTACCACCTGCTCTGACGGCGGAATAATTTGGATTTCGGTCGGCAACTCGTCGCCGATGCGCTCGCGCAATACCTTGTCGGCATTCTCGTATGTCACCGCGCATTCGCGCGCCACGTCTGCCCCGGTATGTAAACTGCGACGCAACTCCTCCATGTTCCCCATCAGTTTGGTGGCTTTGCCACGCATATTTGACGAAAAACTGGAACTCAACGCATCGCACAGCAACTGAAATGCCGCGTTGCATTTTGACATCACGTCGCCCATCCGATCTTCCAACGCTTCCATCCGTACCGATTGCGCCTTCAATTCGGCAGGGGTAATTTTAATTTTATCCGCCATGCTCACAACTCCTTATGCCTGGAAATCCGCAAAGGCCGACATATCACCGTATCCTACAATATCACAAACGCCATTGGTGTTGATATAATAATCTTCACGAATTTCCATAATGGTCGGTTTACCAACGTTACCGTGCAAGGTGTAAATCTTGCCGTCGCGAATATCCGAAATGATCGCGACGTGTCCGATTGAATTTCCCGATCCGCGATAATACACCGTATCACCGATCTTCGGTTGATAGCCCTCACTCTTGGTATGAATAAACCCTTTATTTTGTAAATACCGATACTGATAATCGGGGCTGGTTTGAAACCACGTAGATTCCTTGAGCGGCGCATCCACGTCGATCCCCGCTTTTTCCAACATATAACTGACAAACACCGCACACCAACTGTCGGTACGCCCGCTTTTCTTGCCGTAATACCAACTCCAGTATTTCGGTGCCGTACCGTTGGCCATATCCGCTTTTTCCTGCGCCATCACGTCGCGGATGCGCTCATCGTACGGATGCTCCACCTTCTGTTCGGATGTCGGCAACACCTGAATGCTCGCAGGTAACTCGTCACCGATCTTGTCACGCAACACTTTATCGGCATTCTCGTAAGATGCCGCGCATTCGCGCGCCACGTCGGCACCGGTGTGAATACTGCGGCGCAACGTCTCCATATTACGCATCAACTTGGTCGCTTTGGTACGCATATTCGGTGTAAAAGCGGCGCTGAGCGCATCGCATAACAGCCGAAACGCCTGATCACTCTTCGCCATCGCTTCACCGAGCCTATCGTCTAACGCTTCCAACTTCACGGCCTGTGCCGTCAGTTCCTTTGGTGTAATTTTAATCGTATTAGCCATCGTACTCTCCTGACTATGCTCGCACGTAATAATTAAACTTCGACACCTTCATCTGACTGATCGCGGTATATTCCTTCGTTTGCGCCTTGTAAGGATCAAACACGATATACTTGGTAATGTTACCATTGGCGTCCAGTTCAATATCCTTGAGAACAACGGTGTGCGTGTTACCGTTAACACGCAACATCAACGGGGACATATTCGGATCCGTTTTCGCCTTCTTTGCCATCTCATCCAGCAAGGAAACCGGCTGATTCATCCGAATGTACGCTTGATTCTGTGAAATCGCGTTGTATACCGCCCCACATCCGCCTGAACGCTCATAGGCCTGCAGCGGTGTGGTGGGAATACCCATACGTGTCAGCGCATAGGCGCACGAGGTAATGACACAGCCGGTATTGATATAGTCCACATCGCCGTCGTAATCGTAATCGTAATGCTCCATGAACTGCGAATAGGCCGTTTGGTCATAGATACTCTCATCAATGGGCTTCTCTACCGTTTGTTCGGACGTCGGCAACACCTGAATGCTTGCAGGCAACTCGTCACCGATCTTGTCACGCAACACTTTGTCGGCATTCTCGTAAGATGCCGCGCATTCGCGCGCCACGTCGGCACCGGTGTGAATACTGCGCCGCAACGTCTCCATATTACGCATCAACTTGGTTGCTTTGGTACGCATATTCGGTGTAAAAGCGGCGCTGAGCGCATCGCATAACAGCCGAAACGCCTGATCGCTCTTCGCCATCGCTTCACCGAGTTGATTGTCTAACGTTTCCAACTTCACGGCCTGCGCCGTCAGTTCGTTCGGCGTGATTTTAATGTTGCTTGCCATACCGTGTCACCGTCAAGATTCGCTGAAATCGACACTATCAAACTCACATAACGCAATCGGAGCGGTCAAACTGCCGATAGCATTGTTCTCCAAGCCGCCGACCACACGGAAATCCTTGGCAATACTGTCCGCAATCTCAGTACCGGCGGCCCCGACATGCGACACCGTGCTCGGTGCGGCACACGATTCCGCAAATACCGCGCCCAACATCAAATCCAACTGTTGATATTTGTTCGGCACCGATAATTCAAACGCGTCAAACATCGCCGCCGTCTTTTTTACCATGTCGGCAAACACCGTAACGTTCTCTTGCAACTGGCGTACTTTATTTTTGACCGCCGTGATGCCATCGTTAATACCGTCGCGCTCTTTACAGTTCCAATCGTTGTGTTCCACCACCGGCAACAGCGTGGAAACGCACGCATCGATCTCGGTGCTGACGCCCGAAGCCGCCGCCACAATGGTGTCCATCTTTCTCGTATCGACCGAAATAATCATTTTTTCTTACCTCCAATCGAGGAAAGGGTATCCAAGATCCCTTGAATAAAATCGTCGATCGCCTGCATTTGATCGGCGGTATCCTTCGCATACTTTTCAAATTCTTTCACGGCCGACTTCGTATTTTTCAACGGCTTCGCGTGGCTGCGCAGTTTACCGATATAATACTGGCTGGCCGCGCCGTCCCACGTGCTTTCCAACTCATTTGCCACGCTCTTCACGCCGTCCTGCACGGTTTGGATTTCGGGTGCCGCCTGTTTCAACAGAGTTTGCGCCTTGCGCAATTTATCAATATCCGCTCGTAATAACGCCATCTCCTACACCCCCCGTTAACCTTTCTCGCCATTGATGAGATCTTTCAGATGACTGTCGATCGCCTGATACTTCTGCACCGTGCCTTGAATGTTGGCAACCGTTTCATCCACGCTCGCGATCGCGGCGCTGATCTCTTTTTCCAGTTGTACCGCCGTTTCGGTGATCACCGTACCGGTCTTGCCCGAAAATTCCGAAGCCACCGCTTGAATCTCTTTCAACCGCGATACCGCATCCAGTAAACTCTCTTTCGATTTGTTGAGGTTGCGCACATCTTGCGCCGCCGCCACTTCGTCAATGGTTATTTTTCCATTTTGATCCTTAAACGCCATCATTATCCACCCTTTTACTTATGTTAAGGTTACTTGGTTTTTGGTTGTCCCGGCACGCCTTCGCGCATCGCCTTTTGAATATTCGCCGTCAACTCATCAAAAGCATCCAACGCTTGTTGGCATTCCTCGTCACAATAACCGACGTGAACCACTTCGGTAATACGGTCGTGATTAAAGGACAGGTACTGATTCTCTTTTATCAGCCCAAACGGGAACGGCACGGCAAAATAATCGTACATCTTGCCTTCGCCCTGTCTGGTCAAATAGCCGGCGATCATAAACAACATGTCCTTATCGATCGTCAATCGGACGATCGTACCGATTGGGTAATACGTATTCATGTCCGGTTCGCCTCCTTCGCTCGCACGGCAACCTGTTTGACCACCTCGTTGATTTTGACGACCTCCTCATAGGAAAGTTTCTCGGCCGCCTCAAAACTCTTCGCCAGCAGACCCAAGACCTTTTCCGAAGCGGAAGTCTGATATCCTTCACTCAATACCTTGAACGGTTCATCGTGCGGGATAAAAAACACCTTACTCGCACTCACAAATCCCAACGGATACGGCACAACGAAATAGCCGGCCGTAGAGCCGCTCTCTTTATCCACGGAGCCGAAGCCGATCACGCTTACCTTGCGCGTTTTGACCTCCAGCACCGTGCCTAACGGTAACAGCTTCATGCTAACAAGACTCCTTCCTCTCCTGTCGATCAGTCAAACCAGCTTTTGACCCAGTTGATGCCGCTTTTCACGCCGTCAGTGACCGCGTCGGTAACCACGTTGGTGGTATCCGTGATAAAATCCGTTGCCGCATCCAAGCCGACCGACACCTTTTCGGCCGCTTCCCCGATCAGGCCGCCCACCGAATAGCCGTCGCCGTCATTCCAGCCACACAAGCCGGTACCGTACTCGACCAGCTTGTTGATACCTTTGACGACCGGAATGTTATCAATAACACCATCCAGGGCTCCACCACCGACGTCGCCCAGCACCTCCACCGTGCCGCCAA
>JAZOQQ010000180.1:0-4293 GCA_045656165.1 Acutalibacteraceae bacterium | reverse complement strand
TCTTTGCCATCACCGACAAGGCGTGCCCTGCCTACGTCAAAGGTTTTGTCACCGAAGGGTGCTTCGTTTCTTTCCGCGAAACCTTTAAACGTCACATGATCGCAGATAAACGACCGTTGTTTCCGGTACTGGATCTTGTCATGATGCACATCAACCGTCACACCGGCACCAATGTCTACCGCGACACGCCGCTCAATGCCATTCGGCGCGTTCCCAAAACCGCTCGCGTGTTGTTTTTGTACGGCGAACACGATATTTTTTCCATTCCCGAAAAATCCAAAAAACTGTTTGCCGCTTGTTCTGCCACAGATAAAAAACTGGTGTGGTTCGGCAAAGGCGGTCACTCGCATCTGCGTATCAATAATACCGAAGACTACGATAACGCTATCATAAATTTCTTTGGGGAATGAGTTATGTTTAAGCAAAAATATGCGGTCTTTACCATGGATGTGGAGGCCTTCACCGATACCGAATGTGTCGCCAACTCCGCCGAAAAAGTCGATGTTGACCTGTTGGACGGCTTTGACGAATACATTCGCATTTTGGATGAACACGGTATTAAAAGCACCTTGTTTACCGTCGGCACATTGGCACCTAAAATGGTGGACAAGCTTAAATCGTGTTTAAAAAGCGGTCACCGTTTGGCGCTGCACAACTATCGGCACGTCGCACCGCTGGACATCAGTCCCGAAACGTTCCGCCGCGAAGTGGCACGTTCCAAGGAACAACTCTCCCGCTTGTTCGGCACCGAAATCGTCGGCTTTCGCGCCCCATTCTTCAGTTTAGACAACGAACGGCTGGATATTTTAAAAGATCTCGGCTTTCGCTACGATTCCAGTCACCTCGGCTTCTCCAAAGCCCGCCACACCGTCGATCTCAATTTAGACGGCTTCCGCGAACTGGCGGATAACGTGTTTTGCAACGGTTCGTTTTTTGAATTCGGCATGTCCAAACACAAGATTTTCGGCAAACCGTATCCCGTTTCGGGCGGCGGATACGTACGTCTGAGTAACTGGGGTTTTATCAAAAACGTCATTCGTCAGTATCTTGAACACAGCAATTTCTACGTGTTCTATTTACATCCGTTTGAGCTGACGACACAAAACATCCCTATTCTAAAAGACCTTAAGTCGTATGATCGTTATTATTTACAATACGGCATTAAATCCTACGGCAAGCATATCGAACAACTCATTCTCATGCTCAAAAAACTCGGCTACACCTTCATCACGTTTGAAGAATTAGTCGCCATGTCAAATTAAAACAGGCGGGTCAACGACCCGCCTGTTTTTTATATCTTTGTTGATTCGCGTCGACACAACGACGCGGTGATCGTCACCGTTTTCGGCACACTTTCACCGTTGAAAAGGCGTTGCAACAACGCTGTCAACGTGCGTGCCACCTCTTCATCCTGCATATCCACCGACGTCAATCGCGGCACCGTGTACGCCGATTGCGGCAAATTAGTATACCCGATCACAAACAAGTCTTCCGGCACCCGTATTCCGTGATCGTTGGCCGCGCGCAACACGCCGTACGCCATGGAATCGTACGCACAGATTACCGCCTGCGGCACCTGTCCGCTCCGGATCAACTGCTCAAAAGCGTCGTATCCACCTTCTTCAAACCGCTGTGTCGATTCCACATACCGCGCTATCGGGATACGGTACTCTTCGCGCAGGACACGTGCAAATCGCTCATACTTTTCGCGTGTGAGCTTCTCGCCAAGAAACGCGATATCATGCCGTCCGCTTTGCATACACTCCGCAATCGCCTCGCGAACCGCTTCGTCGACGTCGATTTGAACATGCGCATCCGCCGCACCGCCGTCACGCCCGCATATCACCAGCGGCGTTTCTCGCTCCGTTAAAAACGGCGGTACCAAGCCGATTGCAATAATTCCGTCTACCGCGGCATACCGCTCGTAATAATCCATTTGAGAGTATATCGCTTGCTGACAAAATTCCGATGTGGAAACGCACACCTCACACCCCTGTTGTTCTAACAGCACTTGAATACGCCGCACCAATGCGCCGTAATACCGACTTTGCAATTCCGGGCACAACACCGCTACCACCGGCCGCGGATATTTGGCATTGAAAAACTTTTTAAAACAGCCCTGCTCCTGCGCCACTCGGAAGATCATGGCGCGGGTCTCCTCATTTACCTCACGACTCATGGAAAACGCCTTGGATGCCGTCGCAACCGATACGTTGGCCAACTTTGCCAGTTTGGATAACGTCATGCCCCTCACCTCATATCCATTATAAACACTACCCACCACCTTCGCAAGCATTTCGAAAATTTTTCGTTTTGTTTTACTTGCGACACCACCTGCTTTACGCTATACTGGCAACAGAAAGGACGTGATTGTGTGCTAACCATCTCCCAAGACGAGTTCCGCTTAACTACCCAAGATCTGCAAAATGCGATCAACGAAGCGGCTGAACATCCGTCGCACACACTTTGTATCCAAGGTGATTGGACGGTGGATTCCGCATTGTTATTACCGTCGGACATCACCGTTATTCTCGACAACTGCCATTTAACGCTGCAAGAGGGCGTTTATGACAATATTTTTCGCAACCGCAACCTCTACACGGACAACGGCGAACAGCATAACATCCACATCCTGGGACGCGGAACAGCTGTGCTGGACGGCGGCATCCCGAACGATCTGCACGAAAGCACTTCGCTGAAAGACGGCCGCCCCCACGTACGTTTTAACAACCTCGTTTTGTTACAGCACGTTACCGATTATTCCGTTGAAAATATCACCTGCCGTAACATGCGTTACTGGGCTATCAACCAAATCGCCTGCACCCGCGGTCGTATTGCCAATATTCACTTTGAAAGTGGCACTTATGTACCCAATCAGGATGGTATCAATTTTCGCATCGGCTGTTCTCACTGTATCGTCGAACACGTTACCGGCCAAACCGGCGACGACACGATAGCACTCTCCGCTTTCCCCTACGGCAGCGACAAACTGCTGCTGCCTGTCGGCATGTCGCCCGATATTCACGACATCACGGTGCGCAACGTGTCCTCTTGTACCAAGCAAACCATCGTCGCTCTGCGTAATTCCGACGGCGCCAAGCTCTATAATGTCACGGTGGAAAATGTTGAAGATAACGGCGGCGAATATCGCCCATGGGGCGTGGTGCGTATCGGCGAAAACGCCTATTTCCGCGAGCGGCCTACCGCACACGGTGATACCCATCACATTACGGTGGACGGCGTGCGTTCGCTCGGTAAGGGTACGGTATTTCTCAACATGACGCTCAAGGACAGCGTAATTCGCAACGTACATGCCGCCGGCACCTCGATGTCCGCCGTATCCACGTTTTACCCCGTCAGCGAAACCGATCCGGACGTAACACACGACGGTGTCACGCTGGAAAACGTCACCTTCGACAACATTCGTTACGACGGCACCGCCGGTCACCGCGAAAGCCGCTACCTGAACGTTGTCGGTTCCTCGTATCAAGGCGCTGTTTTCGATTTTCGGTGTATGCGCCCGCAAGACACCTTCTCCCATGTCGTATGCCAACACATCAGCGGCCGCGAAGGTGCCGAGCGCGTCGCCTCGGTCACTTGTCCCCCCATCACTTTTAAGTAAAGGGAACTCGTGTTGTCGATCATCGAAAATACAAACACCGGTATACGGAAAGGGCCTCGTCATCGACGAGGCTCTTTGTCTTTCCTCAAAAATAATCAGAATAGGTCTTTTATTTCGCTCAAATATGTGCTACACTATCGGTGTATGCAATCATAGGAGGCACATTATGCTGGAACTGAAACACGTGGGCTACACCGTTTACGACGGGGACAAGCCCATTGACATTTTAAAAGATATCAGTTTAACCGTAGACGAACGGTTTGTCGCGATTACCGGTCCGAACGGCGGCGGTAAATCCACTCTCGCCAAGATCATCGCCGGCATCCTGACCCCCACCGAAGGGCAGATCCTGCTCGACGGTGAAGACATTACGGGACTTTCCATCACCGAACGCGCGCAAAAGGGCATCAGTTTTGCGTTTCAGCAACCCGTGCGTTTTAAGGGTATCACCGTCCACGATCTGCTCTCGCTTGCGGCAGGTAAAAAAATGACCGTTTCGGAAGCGTGCTCTTACCTCTCCGAGGTCGGCCTGTGTGCGAAAGATTACATCAATCGCGAAGTCAACGCCAGTTTATCGGGTGGCGAACTCAAACGTATTGAGATTGCCACCGTTATGATCCGTGGAACGCAGTTGTCGGTGTTTGATGAGCCTGAAGCGGGCATTGACTTGT
>JAZOQQ010000179.1:0-5184 GCA_045656165.1 Acutalibacteraceae bacterium | reverse complement strand
ACTTGTATCCAACGTTTCATGTTCATCCGCCCTTTCTTACGTTCACCATAAGGTTGGACGGATTTTCCACGTTTATTCCACTACCACGCCGCCGCACGGACGGCACACACGCGTGCTGACGTAAAACGGGGTTAGTTCTTTCGCACACCGATCGGCAACCGCAAAGTCGCTAAACCAACCGAATACCGCCGATCCGCTGCCGCTCAAGCAAGCGGCCATCGCGCCGTGTTCCAACAACTGTTGCTTGGCAGTTAAACAATCCGGCAAGGCCAATGCGGATTCAAACGTATTTTGCATCAACGCCGCCATGGTGGTACAATCACCGTTTTGAAGCGCTTTCACAAACAGATCGGCCGACGGATGCACCAAGGCAGGTGCGGTATCTACCAAACGATACGCTTCCGGTGTAGACACGCTGCACGCAGGTTTAACGATGACAAAACAGCCGTGATTAAAAGGCGTAAGCGACGTTAACAATCCGCCTGTTCCTTTACCGCGCGCGGTACCGCCCATCACGCAAAACGGCACGTCGGCACCAACTTTATCCCCCAAGTCGCACAGAATGGAAAGCGGTAAATTTTCACCCGTAAGCGCATTCAGCGCTACCAGCACACCCGCGGCATCGGCACTGCCACCCGCTAACCCCGCCTGCATGGGAATGTGTTTTTCGACCGTAATCCGATACGCATCGTTACGACCGGTATATGCTGCAAAAACCTTTGCCGCTTTCAACGCGGTGTTGGAATCGTCTTGCGGTGCGCCGCCGTTGCAGCAAAACTGCATGGTATCGGCAAACGCCACCGTGATGTGATCGTACCAGTCAATGGCTTGGAAAACCGTGTCCAGCAAATGATAGCCGTCTTCACGCCGACCGACCACGTCCAGCAACAGGTTGATCTTAGCGGGTGCTTTTACGCTGACACTCATAATAACCCTCGGTCCTGCAAAAAGATACGAATGCGGTGCATCGCCTCAGTAATATGAGCGATGGAATAGCAGTATGAAATGCGCACAAAACCCTCGCCACATTCACCAAACGCTGTACCGGGTACCACCGCTACGTGTTGCTCCATGAGCAACTGCGTGCAAAAATCTTCCGAGGTCATACCCGTTTTTTGAATGGACGGAAATACATAGAACGCACCTTCCGGGTTAAAGCAAGTTAGGCCCATATTGTTCAGTTCGCTGACAATGAAGCGACGGCGTGCATCGTAATCAGCACGCATCGACGCCACATCTTCATCGCCGTTTTCCATCGCTTCAATAGCGGCATGCTGCGACACGGTGGGCGCACACATTAAGCCGTACTGATGCACCTTAATCATTTGTTTCATGATCGGAGCAGGCGCACACACGTATCCCAAACGCCAGCCGGTCATAGCAAACGATTTGGAGAAACCGCTGACATAAACGGTACGTTCGCGCATGCCGTCCAACGATACGATGCTGACGTGCGCTCGGTCACCGTAGGTCAGATCACCGTAAATCTCATCCGACAAAATGAAAATGTCGGTATCACGCAATACCTCAGCAATCGCTTCCAAGTGTTCACGGCGCATCACGGCACCCGTGGGGTTACTCGGAAACGGTAAAATCAATAATTTGGTTTTGGGCGTAATGGCGGCTTTGAGTGCTTCAGCAGTTAAACGGAAGCCATCTTCGGCGCGCGTGTTGATGGTCACCGGAACGGCACCTGCCAAACGCGCTAACGGATCGTAACACACAAAGCAGGGTTCGGGAATCAGCACCTCATCGCCGGGCGAGAGGAGCGTGCGCATGCACAGATCAATACCCTCGCTTCCGCCGACGGTTACCAAAACTTCGGTTTCGGGTTGATAGACAGCACCTGCGTGGCGCTCGACATATCCCGCGATCGCTTTGCGCAAGCGCGGCATACCGGCGTTTGAGGTGTACCATGTCTTGCCTTTTTCCAGCGACTCGATACCCTTTTCGCGAATATGGAACGGCGTGGAGAAATCCGGTTCCCCGATTGACAGGGAAATCACATCCTCCATGTCGTTGGCAATATCAAAGAACCGACGAATACCGGACGGTTTCATACCGGTAACCGTTTGGTTCATCAGCATTTCGTAATTCATTCGATCAAATATATCCTCTCTCGTCTTGGTTTTCGCCGAGGAACATCACATTGCTTTCCTTATAGCGGCGCAGAACAAAATGGGTGGCGGTGGAGATCACCGAATCCAGCGGTGCTAAGCGTTTGGCAACAAATGCCGCGATTTCCTGGAAACTACGGCCGTTAACGCGCACCGACAGATCGTAACCGCCCGACATCAAATACACGCTTTCCACTTCTTCAAACGCCATGATCTGTTCCGCAATGCCTTCAAAACCGACGTCGCGACGAGGCGTGACTTTCAGTTCGATAATGGCCGTCACGTTTGCACGATCGGTCTTGTCCCAGTCCACCACCGCTTTATAAGCACGGATAGCGCCATCCTTTTCGTATTGCGCGATCTGTGCGTGCACGTCCTCTGCCGACATATCCAACATGGTTGCCAGCTGTTCGTCCGTCAAACGGGCGTTAGAGTCCAACAGTTTGAGCAATTTATCCATGATTTTTTCCTCCAAAACTCTTTGTTTTTCTCATTGTACCACATTTTCCCCGATATGCAAATAAAATGTTGCTTTTAAGGGCGAAAAGGTGTATGATGCATGCAGAGAGGTGTGCATGGTATATGTGGAAATTGTTTCGTCAATGGACGATAGATATTGTCTATATCAGTCTTGGTGCCGCTGTGTATGCTTTTGGATACACCATGTTTATCCGTTTCAATCACCTAACACCGGGTGGTATTAACGGTATTGCCACACAGCTCGGTGCTTTGACCGGTTTGCCACCCGGCATGCTGTCACTGGCTATCAGTATTCCGCTCTTGCTCATCGGGTTATGGCAACTCGGCAAGCACTTTTTCATTACCACCACCATCTCCACGGTGCTGTCTTCGCTGTTTATGGATCTGTTCAGCGAGTTGCTGGTCGGCCACACATACGAGGGTGAAATGTTGATCGTGGCGCTGTTTGGCGGTGCGTTATCCGGCATCGGTATTGCCCTGCCGATCTTACGCGGCGCGTCCGCCGGCGGTAACGATATCGTCGCGCAGATCGTCAACAAACACTGGCCGAACATCCCGATCGGTAAATTTTTATTTGCGTTTAATATGGTGGTCTTTATATCCGCTGCCTTTGTCTATCGCAGTATTGAAAGTACACTGTGCTCCGCCGTGGTATCTTTCGTATCGTCATATGTGATTGATGCGGTCTTGCTCGGTGTGGACAGCGGCAAATCGCTGATGATCGTCACCGCCAAGCCGTATGAATTGGCTGACCTGATTCACAAAGCCACCAACCGCGGCGCTACGGTAATTCCCGCTTACGGTACACATCACCACGAGGAACGCTCCATTTTGATGTGTGTGGCACGGCGACGCGACATTGCTAAAATTCGTCGCATTTTACACACGGAAGATCCCAACGCCTTTGTCATTGTACAAGATGCCGGTGAGATCTTCGGTAAAAATTTTAAAGCCATTTAAAAGGAGAAATTTGTTATGCGTGCAGTTATTACGGTTATCGGTAAAGATATGGTAGGTATTCTTGCCAAAGTATCCACGATCTGTGCAGAGCACCAGATCAACGTTCTGGAAGTAACACAATCTATTTTACAAGACATGTTTGCCATGATTATGATGGTGGATATTGACAAGAGTGACGTGCCGTTCACCGAGTTTGCGGATGAACTCACCGCGCTCGGCGACAACATGGGCTTGTCGATTCACACCATGCACGAAGATATCTTCAATTCCATGCATCGCATTTGAGGTGAGATCATGTTAAACGTTCGCGATATTTTAGAAACCATCACCATGATCCAAGAAGAAAATTTGGATATCCGCACCATTACCATGGGTATCTCACTTCTGGATTGCTGTGACAGCGACATTGATAAGACCTGTCAACGTATTTACGACAAGATTACTACCAAGGCTCGCCATTTGGTTGAGGTTGGTCAACAGATTGAAAAGGAATACGGTATTCCAATCATCAATAAGCGTATTTCGGTAACACCCATCGCGATCATTTTAGCGGCATGCGATAAAAAGGAGCCGCTCAAGATCGCCAAAACGCTGGAACGTGCGGCAATTACCTGTGGCGTCAACTTCATCGGCGGTTATTCGGCGCTGGTGCAAAAGGGGTTTGCAGCGGGTGATCGGGAACTGCTTGAAAGTATCCCCGAAGCGCTGGCAACCACCGATCACATTTGCTCGTCGGTCAACATCGGTTCCACCAAATCGGGCATTAACATGGATGCCGTTGCCGAAATGGGTCGCATCGTGCGCCGCAGTGCCGAACTGACCGCCGACCGCGACTGTATCGGCCCTGCCAAACTGGTGGTGTTCTGTAACGCACCGGAGGACAATCCGTTTATGGCCGGTGCTTTCCACGGTGTCGGCGAACCTGACTGTGTCATTAACGTCGGCGTTTCCGGTCCCGGTGTGGTACGCGCCGCGTTGGCAAAAGCTGGCGACTGCGATCTGACCGCCGTTGCCGATCTCATCAAGCGCACCGCGTTTAAGATCACCCGTATGGGTCAACTGGTCGCGCAAGAAGCGTCGCGCCGTTTGGGCGTGCCGTTCGGTATCGTGGACTTGTCCTTAGCCCCCACCCCCGCCGTCGGCGATTCGGTGGCGTATATTTTAGAGGAAATGGGTTTAGAGTGCTGTGGCGCACACGGCACAACAGCGGCGCTCGCGTTGCTCAACGATGCGGTCAAAAAAGGTGGCGTCATGGCCTCTTCTCATGTCGGCGGTCTGTCGGGTGCGTTTATCCCCGTCACCGAAGATGCGGGCATGATCCACGCGGCACGCACCGGTTGCTTGCGCATTGAAAAATTAGAAGCCATGACCGCTGTTTGTTCGGTGGGCCTGGATATGATCAACATTCCGGGTGACACATCACCCGAAATTATCTTAGCTATCATTGCCGACGAGGCGGCGATCGGTATGATCAACAACAAAGCGACGGCGGTACGCGTGATTCCCGCTATCGGCAAGCAAGTCGGTGACGAGTTGTCGTTTGGCGGTCTGCTCGGAAGCGGTCCCGTCATGCCGGTCAATCCCGCTTCGCCCGCGCGCTTGATTCACCGCGGTGGTCGAATCCCCG
>JAZOQQ010000178.1:0-2714 GCA_045656165.1 Acutalibacteraceae bacterium | reverse complement strand
GCGAGGGCGTCCTTGCCGCGGCGGTCCATGATCGTTTCAAAATCAAATCGCATTGTTTCTCCTTATATTGGACAAAAAACGTCCGTTCCTGTTAAAGCTTTCGTTTTTTCGGTGGCCTTGCCGCCGGAAACTCCTGCCGCAGCAGCCTGATTGAAAATACGGTTTTCAATCAAGAACCGTGCAGCCGCCCAAAAATTCAGGCTTGTGCGCCATGCTGTCGGCTTCGGTGATCTCGCGGATCACGCGGCAGGGATTGCCCGCGGCAAAGCTGTTGGCGGGGATATCCTTGACAACCACGCTGCCCGCACCGATGACACAGCCGTCGCCGATGGTCACACCCGGACAAACGACGACATTCGCGCCGAACCAACAGTCACTGCCGATGTGGACGGGCTTGGCGTAGCAGAGGCGGCGCACAACACCGTCGGGGCAGAGCATCGCGTTGCGCTCGGAAGCCACCATCGGGTGGATCGGCGTGACGATCGTGACGTTGGGGCCGAAGTTGCAGCGGTCGCCGATGGTAACTTCGGCGTCGTCCTGCACGGTGAAGTTGAAATTGAAAAAGCATCCCTTGCCGACCTTGGTGTGGATGCCGTAGTGGAAGGTGATCGGCCCCTGAAAAAACGTACCCGTGCCCATCTCACCGAGAATCTGCGCGAGGATTTCCGCGCGCGCTTCGGTCTCATCCTCGTAGAGGCGGTTGTAGTCCTGATTCAGTTTGTGCGTGCGCAGTTTGATGGCCTTCAGCTCGGGATCGCCCGGGCAAAAGAGCAAGCCTGCCGCCAGTCGTTCCTGTTCGTTCATGCCGACACCTCCGGAAATCTTTCGTCATTTTGTTTCATTATACTACGCTTTTGCCGCAAACGCAAGTATTGGGCACACCTTTGCGTTGGAATTCGCTGTCTCTCTCGACAATGCTTTGCACAATCCGTGTGGAGAAGTGTAAATTTGTGTGTCCCGATCTGTCTGTGATCGTTTTTTTCTGGCAAGTACCATTTGTATGATACAAAAGAAAAATGTGTATTCAATATGCGGATTTGTGCGAAAAATTGTGATATAATATTTTTGCTCCCACCTAACAATTTGGATTTTCCGTGGACTATACAGATGAAAGCATTGATCAATCGCTTGGAGAAACAAATGAAAAAACAAAACTTGCTGAATTTTTTTGATGACGACTTGCTTGACAAGCTATTTGGCTTTTGTTATGCGAGAACAAATGACAGCTATGAGGCGGAGGAGTTGTGCTCCGATATCATATACGCTCTCGTAAAAGCTGCCCATACTGACGGCGATCTTGAAAGCGTCTATCCGTTTATTTGGAGAGTGGCTCGCAATGTGTATGCCGATTTTTCAAATAATCGGAGAAAACGTGCGGAAACTGTTTATGAAGGTGATTCGGAAGAAATTCTGCTTGGAGTGGCAGTAGATGATACTCCGGATGATTCCGAAGCGCTGTTAACTTCCGTATATCGTCGAATTGCCTTTTTGACAAAGGCATATCGGGAAGTCATGATTATGTTCTACATAGACGGTCTTTCAACCGCTCAAATAGCAAAAGCACAAGGAACAAGTGAAGGTGCTGTTCGTCAAAGGCTCTTTTCAGCAAGGCAGAAGATCAAAAGCGAGGTAGAAGAAATGGGAGAAACTTATAATAAGCCCGTCGCACTTGATAAAATTGATTATGTAATCTGGGGAAACGGAACTCCTGGGTGGGGCGACCCTCGTAACGTATGCACAAGAATGTTTTCCAATCATATCATATGGCTTTGCCACAAAAAGCCGATGAGTGCTTCTGAAATTGCGGAGGAGCTGAATGTTCCCACCGTCTATGTCGAAGAAGAGCTTGAAATCCTCCGAAGAGGCGAAAATGGGAAGTACGGACTTCTTCGTCGCTTGGAAAATGGCAAATATGCGCTGAATTTCATTTTGCTTGATACGGATGTATTTGAAAAAGCAAACGCAATTTATACAGAGCAGTTGCCGAAGATTTGTGAAACCATATCCGATTATATTAATGCTCATAAAGCCGAATATCTTGCTTTTCCGTATCTCAACAAGAAGGTTGATATGAATCTTATTTTGTGGCAGCAGGTATTCCATATTGCCGATGCATTTCAATATTGTGTTGAGTGCACATTGAAGAAAAATCATTTTGCGGATGTTGAAAAAACAGATCGTCCGTTTAGTGTGTTTGGATACGTTGATAATGGCAAGTATTATGGCCATGGCTGGGATGGCGTTGTCGCGCAAAACGTTTGTGGCTTCTCTAACGTTGAACTTGACAATATCTATATCACACGTATTAAAAAGCACTTTGACTGCGGACTCAATGTTTCCAATGATCCGCAGATTCAGCTGGCGCTTCGTGCTATCGAAGGTCTCGATATTACCTCTTTGTCCGAAACCGAAAAGGAACACGCGGCGAAGGCGATTGCGTGTGGATACTTGTACCGTGACGGAGATATGCTTTATACGAAAATTCTTGTCAATGCGCTTTCTGATAAAAGCAGACTATTTGATATCAGTAATGCTTTGCAGAATGGATATTTTGATGCCGATGCTGAAATTGTTGCGGCGAAGGTTGCAGAACTGATCAAAAAGTCTGTTCCCGATTACCTTCTGGGAGAATGGAGATTCGCAAACGATCTTGCCAATTTGCCGATCCTCGATGCGGTTGTTGAGTGCCTGATCGAAAAATGCGTTTTAGCACC
>JAZOQQ010000177.1:0-2388 GCA_045656165.1 Acutalibacteraceae bacterium | reverse complement strand
GTGCCACAATAAAGCTGGTACGATCCCGCGTCAAATTATCAATGGCTTGCTGGATTTCTTTTTCTGATACGCTGTCCAGCGCCGACGTGGCCTCGTCAAAAATAATAACACGCGGATTTCGGATGATAGCACGCGCTATCGCAATACGCTGGCGTTGCCCGCCGGATAACTTGTCGCCGTGCTCACCCACTTGCGTTTCCAATCCGTGCGGTAGTTTTTCAATTACCGATCGCAGATTTGCCGCATCAATAACCTCCCACAACTTCTTATCGCTAATGCGAGGGTTGCCGTAGGTAATATTCTCACGTATGGTCCCCGAAAACAAAATGGTTTTTTGCGGAACAACGGATAAATACTTACGATAGGAGCGCAGATTGATGGAGTCGATGGATTTTCCGTCGATCAATATTTCGCCATCTAAAATTTTGTTAAATCCAATAAGCAAGTTCAAAACCGTCGATTTACCCGCACCCGATTCGCCAACCAGCGCCACCGTTTCTCCCGCGCGTACGGTAAGGTTGAGATCTTCCAAAACCGGAGATTCGTTTTCATACGCAAAGCGTACGTTGCGAAATTCATAACTGCCATCTAACTTCTTTAAGCGTTCTTTTCCGGTATTTTCTTCAACATCATAAGCATTCAAGATTTCTCCAATGGAAGAAAGCGCCTCGGTGCCGCGAGAAAAAACAGGCATTAGGGCAATAATCGAGTTTACATAGCCCAACAAGGAGATGAAATAACTCTGATATAACGTAATGTCACCAATTTGTGTTATGATACCGCGGTAAGCCAAATATCCGGTAAAAAACAAACATAATACCTGAAACAGTTGAAACAGCACCCACGTTACCGAACCAAACAAGTTTTGAATTTTGTCCAAACGAAATCCGCGTTCTGCAACAGCGGCGATTTCTTTTGTCAGTTTACGAATCTCCACGTCTTCAAGCGAGTGCGCACGTGTAACAGGCACCATCTCAATCATTTCCATAACATCAGAAGATGCTTGTTCAATTTCCTTACGGAAAGCATGATTGCGTTCCCGCATTGGTTTGCGAAATTTCGAAGTTACAAAAGCTGCGATCGGTACGCATACCAGCAGCATAAAAAATACCGGTAAACTTTTGTTAAGAACAACCGCTAAGGTGATTGTCATGTTAATGCCCACATTAAGACCAATTTCAATCACCGAAGAAGCAAAACTTTCTACCGCTTCAACATCACGCATAATTTTAGATTGTAATGTGCCGGATTGCGTTTCCTTGTGAAAGGACATGCTCAACTGTTGTAATTTTCGGATCATGGCGCCACGCAAACCGGCTTCCACATTTCGTTTTGCCAAACTAAAGAAGCGGATATACAGCGTGTGCGTCGGAATATTTTGCGCTAAGACCAGCAAAGCAATCACACCATCAATAACCAATCGCAATATCGCATTAGACGGTCTATAGATGGCGATGTTGATAACATCGGCAGTAATAAGCGGAATGATCCAAGAAGGTGAACATTTGATAATATAAAAAAGCGATGCCAGAAAAAGTCTGAAATAATCACCTTTAAAAAGCCCGAAAAAGATCTTAAGTGTTTTGCCTTCATTGCGGCTATAACATTCCATTAAGACTTTTTCGCGTTTCAGAATTTCCTCATCGCTAAAATGTTTTGTGTTGTGCTTGTCAGTTGTTTTCGACACAGCGATCACCACCGAATATTCATTTTTCAAGGACTTTATAGCACAAACCACAAGGCAAGTCAACCCTTTTTAAAGAAAAAAATAAAAAAGATCCCATTTACGAAAAATGGGATCTTTTTTATTAGAACAAACCGGTGATTTTGCCGTTTTCGTCTACATCAATACGTTCGGCAGCAGGCGATTTTGGGAGGCCGGGCATGGTAAGAATATCACCCGTAAGGACAACTATAAAACCGGCACCTGCTGAAATCTTAACGTTTTTAATGGTAACGGTAAAGTTTTCAGGAGCACCCAACTTGGTGGGATCGTCCGAAAAACTATACTGAGTTTTGGCGATACAGACGGGACATTTATCAAACCCCAAGTCTGTTAACTGTTGAATCTGCTTTTTAGCAGACGGCATGACCGCAATATCTTTGCCGCCGTATACCTTTTGGACGACTGCACGAATCTTATCTTCAATGGTGCCGTCCAGTTCATACGAGAACGTGAAATCGCCTTTTTCCTCTTCACATAAGCGAACCACTTCACGCGCCAGTGCTTCGCCGCCTTTACCGCCTTCTGCCCATACGTTGGACAGCACGGTGTTGACACCAAGTTCTTTACATTTAGCAATAATGAACTCAATCTCTTTGTCTGTGTCGGTCGGAAAACGGTTGACTGCTACCACACAAGGCAGTTTATAAACGTTTTTGATATTG
>JAZOQQ010000176.1:0-3838 GCA_045656165.1 Acutalibacteraceae bacterium | reverse complement strand
TGCCAAGCGATCAATAACCGCCAATACTTCCGAATTAGTAACACGAAATTCTCGGCTTTTCAACTTTTCAACAACAATTTCTTTGCTAACACCCCACTCCCGATATAAACGGAGTACGTCTTGTTCTTCGCACAACTTGTTGTCGGAAAGGGATTTGCATTGGCTCAATACGTTTCGATAGGGTACATCTTTGATAAACGCAAGGAATAACATTAGCAATCTCTTTTGTGAGTCACTATCGATTTTTTTATAATCATTAAGATTTTCAAAAAACAAGTCGGTTTGTTTGATATCAAGCGCTATGGCTGCCAGTACCGTGCAAAACAAGTTATACACCCGCTTATCGGCACGCGCATGATATTGCCGCTTAATCGAGCAACACGTTTTGATCAGTTTTTCATCCGTAGCACCTCGCGAAAAGGCTTTCAACGCGTTCCGTGTTCTCACAAAACTGAACAACGAAACCAATCCAAAAACAGCAACGATCTGCAAGACTGCCGCGATCCAGTGGATTTCCACATTTGTACCGTTTATCTGAAACTCGAACACAAAACTACCCCCTTAATATTATTAAGCGTAACATCTATACACCACGTATCCTATACCTGTCAGAGCTTGCGGAGCATAATATGCTACTAATAATGTTCCCACAATTTCCGCTGCATTTATAGAAAGGCGATCGTACAAGTACACATCTCCTTTTCCCTGTTTTTTCCTGTCTTTAGTATAGCATACTACTCTTTTCGGTGCAAGGGCCAACCGTACGGAAAAGTTCAATATCAATCGCCGTACTGCTGTTCACAGGCAAAACAAATCATAAAACCACCGTTGTCTTTCGCAGGAATCACGTTTGGGATTGATTTTTATAAGCGTGTGTGGTATGCTGATAAAAGAGCAAGGGTGGTGAACGAGCAATGGCAATCAAGCCGTCAGGCGAAATGTATTTGGAAACGATCTACGTACTGGAACAGGAAAAAGGTGCTGTTCGTTCCATTGACGTGGCGGAACGCATGACTTTTTCAAAGCCAAGCGTCAGCCGTGCTGTTTCCCACTTAAAGAACGACGGATACCTAACGGTGGATGAAAACGGGCACCTGACACTGACCGACAGCGGCCGCGCGATCGCACAAAAGATTTACGAGCGCCACACCCTATTAAGTCAAGTGCTCATGCGGCTCGGCGTGCCGAAAGACATCGCCTTGGAAGACGCTTGCCAAATTGAACACGTCATCAGCGATGCAACGTTTGCCGCTTTAAAACAGCACAGCGAAAGCCGATAAAAAAAGCGTACTCGTTCAAAACGAGTACGCTTTTTCTTATACCATGTCTTTCAGTAAACGACCGAGTGTTGCCACGCCCTCGGTGATCTGCTCCATAGATGGTGTGGAATAATTCAAGCGGAACGACTGTGACGGCGCACTCAAGTCGCAGTTAAACGTGGTACCCGGTACCACAAACACCAGATTTTCCGATGCTTTTTTCACGAATTCGGCCATCGGCACGTGATCGGGCAACGTACACCACAAGAACAAGCCACCCTCAGGACGTGTGTAAGTCACGCCGGCGGGCATATGCTCATCCAACGCACGCAACATACAGTTGCATTTTTCGCGGTAGAGGTTGCGGATGCTTTCAATGTGGGCATCCAGATCGTACTGTTCAATAAACTTCGCGCAAAGCATTTGGAAGAACTGGTTGGTATGCACGTCCTCCACCTGTTTCGCCACCACCATTTTTTGCAACAGCGTTTCGTTGGCGCACACAAAGCCGACACGCATACCGGCCGATAAGATTTTGGAGAACGTACCGCAATACACCACGCGGCCGTCGGTATCCATGCTCTTGATAGTCGGCACGTCTTCACCCGCAAAGCGCAGGTCGCCATAGGGGTTGTCTTCCAAGATCACCACGTCGTAACGCCGTGCCAGTTCGTATACCGCGCGACGTTTTTCAAGCGACATAGTCATGCCGGTGGGGTTTTGGAATGTCGGGATCACATACAGGATCTTCGTGCGCGGATTGGCTTTAAGCGCCGCTTCCAACCCTTCAATTGAGATACCGTCTTCCTCCAGTTCCACACCGACGGTGCGCGCGCCCAGCGAACGGAACGCGTTTAGTGCGCCGATAAAACTCGGATTTTCACAAATGACGACGTCACCCGCATCGCACAGCGTTTTGCAGGTCAGTTCAATGGCTTGCTGACCGCCGCTGGTGATGACCGTCATATTGTCTTTCACGTTAATACCGAACCGTTTTTCCAAACGGGCGGCCACCGCTTCACGAAGCGGCGTATATCCTTCGGTCGTGCCGTATTGCAACGCGGTATCTGCCTGCGTGGCAAAGATCTCGGCAGCGATCGCCGCCATTTGCTCCGACGGAAAAGATTCCGGTGCAGGATTACCTGCTGCCAACGAAATGGCACCCGGTTGACCTAAACTTTTAAAAATTTCACGAATGGCAGACGGCTTCATATCGCGCATTGCTGCCGAAAATTGATAATTCATAACATCACCCGACAAGCAGTATAGCACAAAACCCGACCGTGTGCAAGTTCCCGTTGACAAACTTTTTAAAGGTGTGTATACTTTAATCTATATTATTATGCTCTTCGAAAGGAAGCGTTCGGCTATGAACTATCGTCCCGAAACTGTCTGTATTCAAGGCGGCTATCAACCGCAAAACGGCGAGCCCCGCGTGCTCCCGATCTATCAAAGCACAACGTACAAATACGATTCTGCCGATCATCTCGGCAAATTGTTTGATTTAGAAGCACCCGGCCACATGTATACCCGCATCTCCAACCCCACCGTTGCCGCGGTGGAAGATAAAATCGCCGCTTTAGAGGGCGGCGTGGGCGCCATGTGCACCTCGTCAGGTCAGGCCGCTTCGTTAATGGCGATCTTCAACATTACGAGCGCCGGTCAGAATTTTGTCAGTTTATCCACCATTTACGGCGGCACTACCAACCTGTTCGCCGTTACCATGAAGCGCATGGGCATTGAAGTGCGCTTCCTCACCCCCGACATGACCGACGAACAAGCGGATGCGCTGTTTGATGAAAATACTCGTCTGGTATTCGGCGAAACCATCGCCAACCCCGCACTGAACGTGCTGGATATCGAACGTTATGCGGCGCTCGCGCACCGTCACAACGTACCGCTTGTCATTGACAACACCTTTGCCACCCCCGTACTCTGCCGTCCGTTTGAATTTGGTGCGGATATCGTCATTCACTCCACCACCAAATACATGGACGGTCACGCCACCGTTGTCGGCGGCGTGGTCGTGGACAGCGGTAACTTTGACTGGGTCGCCGCCGGTAAATATCCGGAACTCACCACCCCCGATGAATCCTATCACGGTGTGGTGTATACCGAACGTTTCGGCAAAGCGGCATATATCACCAAAGCGCGCGTACAACTGATGCGCGACTTAGGTTCCACCCCCCAACCGCTCGCCATGTTTGTGTTAAATCTCGGCTTGGAAACGTTGGCTCTGCGCATGGAGCGCCATTGCCAAAACGCGCAGGCCGTTGCGGAGTATTTAGAAAAGCACGAGAAAGTGGCATGGGTCAACTACCCCGGTCTCGCCTCATCCGACCAACACGCCCTCGCTCAGAAATACCTGCCCAAAGGTTGCTGCGGTGTCATTTCGTTCGGCGTTAAAGGCGGCCGTGAATCTGCCGTAACGTTTATGGATTCTTTGAAACTTGCCGCAGTTGTCGTACACGTGGCGGATGCGCGCACCTCGGTGTTGCATCCCGCTTCCACCACCCACCGCCAACTCACCGACGAACAACTCGTCGCGACCGGTATCACGCCGGACATGGTACGCAAGT
>JAZOQQ010000175.1:0-4251 GCA_045656165.1 Acutalibacteraceae bacterium | reverse complement strand
CCAAAAAGCCGTCCTTTCGGACGGCTTTTGTCGTATTATAAGAAGAACAGTTTCGCAGCGACTGTCATAATCACCAGGAACACCACGTTCATTGCGGTAAACAACCAAAAATACCGTTTTCCGTGTCCCGGATATAGAAGGCGGAACTCGCTGAAGGTAATTAAACTCGCGAGCGAAGCAATCAACGTGCCCGTGCCACCGATATTCACACCAAGTAAAAGAGCGCGATAATCGGTCGTAAATCGGGACAGCAGAATTGACGACGGCACATTGCTGATGCCTTGGCAAGACAGCACAGAGACAAGTAGCGTATCCTTATTCAGTAAAGCGGAGACCGCTTCGTTGACCGCGTCAATACGGGCAAGATTCCCTGCGAAAATGAAGAAAAAGAAGAATGTACCGAGCAAGGGGTAATCCACCATCTTCAGCGCTTCGCGGTCCACAGCGAGTAGCACCGCCGTAATCAGAACCAACCCGATCCAATACGGCACAACGCGAAACACGATGAGCAGTGAAAACGCGAACATCACGAGATACAGCACCGTGCGGCGGACGTTCAGTTTTTCGGGGAACTTCTCCGCAATGGTGAGTTTTTCCGATTTGAGCGGCAGGCACGCCACGACCAGCAGCAATATCGCCAGCATAAACGGCGGTAACATAATCGCGCAAAACTCACCTGTCGGAATATGGAAATACGAATAGAGATACAGGTTTTGCGGATTACCGAACGGCGTGAGCATTCCGCCAAGATTAGCGGAGATGTTTTGCAAAATGAACAGATACGCCATATACCGCTCTTTACCAGTCGCGCACAACGCAAAATAGCCAAGCGGCAAGAAGGTAATGAGCGCCATATCATTGGCAATCAGCATTGAACCGATAAAGGTAATGCAGATAAGTAGCAAAAACAGGCCACGCAAATTCCCTGCGACCAACACCAACCGTCGGGCAAGAATCGTAAAGAATTTTATATTACGCAGGGCGCAGACCACCGCCAACGTCAAAAACAGGCACGCAAGCGTTTTCCAATCAAAATAGCTCAGATATTCCGCATCGGGCGGCACAAAGCAAGCCGTAATCAGCGCCGCTGCCGCCGCCACGCAAAACACGATATTCTTTTTTACAAAACGAATAACCGCCATCTTATCACCTCACAACACACGCCTGCCATCATACACCCATTTTATCTATTTGGCAAGAAAAATGTCATAAGACATGGAAAAAGGCCTTCCGCGCGGAAGGCCTTTTCATTAAAGGGTAAATTGTAAAACGCAAAACGCTGCATAAATCCCGAGCAGCACAATCCCCTGCCAACGGGAAAGCTTTTCCTTGATCAGCGTCGGTACGGTCAGCAGAACCATCACAGCGAACATCACGGGAATGTCCAGCACCAACGACGAGTTAACGCCCCCGATCAAACCAGAAACAGGCACAGCGAACGGGCTGATGGTTACCGCAGCACCGCTCACCAGCACGAGATTAAAGAGGTTCGCGCCGATAATATTGCCGAGCGACAGCGAGCCGTGTCCCTTGGCAAGCGAGGTGATGGCTGTGACCAATTCGGGCAACGATGTACCCAACGCTACAATCGTCAGACCGATGACCTTTTCTGAAACGCCAAGGCTCTGCGCAATGATAATGGCGTTATCCACCAAGAAATCCGCGCCGAATGCAATCAGCACCGCACCGACGATCAGCAGAACGATATCCTTGAGCAAACTGTCCTTTGTGCCTGCGGCTTTGGATTCCACCACGTGGTCCTCGCCGCTAAGCGTCTCTAACTCAACCTCGCTGACCTCGCCTCTGCCCTGCTCTTCCATTTGCACGGTAGCGACCGAAGCGGCAGTCTTTTTCATACGTACAACGGTGCTCACCATATAGAGAACAAACGTAGCAAGCAGAACGATACCCATCAAACGAGAAAAGGTGCCGAGCACATACGCTGCAAAGCAATAGATTGCCGCCGAAGCAAAGAAAAACACCACAGGAATCGTTAAGCTCTTACGAGCGGCTGCACCGGGCTTGATCGCAATGGTCAACGCCGCGATTAGCGCGGTGTTGCAGATGATCGAACCGATCGCGTTGCCGTACGCAATCGAGCCGCTGCCCTGCATCGCCGCGCCCGCAGAAACCATCACCTCGGGCAGCGTCGTACCGATAGAAACAACCGTCGCACCGATCAAAATCTCGGGAAGATGGAAACGACGAGCGATACCCGTCGCACCGTCCACAAACCAATCTCCGCCTTTGATAAGTAACACAAAACCAAGCAGCAATAACAGAATCGGGATAATCATCATTTAGTCTCCTTTATATATATCAGTCGTTCGAATATAAAACATAAACAGTATAACACATCAAATGAAATTTGTACATACTTTTCTCGCATTTCTTACTACGCCTTCGACGCATGAGTTCGAGTCTTTCTACAAAGCAAAATACCACCCCGTTTGGGATGGTATTTTACTTGGCGGAGAAGGAGGGACTTAGAACCCCTGAGCTCGGCTGCGCCGACCTCATTGTTATTTTTCGCTATCGCTCAAAATAAAGAGGATTCTCACGGCTCCCTCGCCTCAAAACACAAAGAGCACCGCCTGACGGCGATGCTCTTTGTGTTTGGCGGAGAAGGAGGGACTTGAACCCTCGCGCCGGTTACCCGACCTACGCCCTTAGCAGGGGCGCCTCGTCACCAACTTGAGTACTTCTCCGTGTGTGCCCGAACGGGTGTGATGACCAGCCGATCGAAGCGATGCAATTTTCTTGAAAAAGTGGCGGAGAGGGTGGGATTCGAACCCACGGCTCTTGCGAGTCACTGGTTTTCAAGACCAGCTCCTTAAACCACTCGGACACCTCTCCGTGGAGCTGACGGATAGTATTCTAGCATTCCCTTGACGGTTTGTCAAGACAAAAAAGAGAATAATCCTTATTGTTTTCAAAAAATCTAAAAATTTTTCATTTCGTGCTTGACAACAAGGGACAAATTCATTATAATGGTCTAGCGCTTTGAGAGAGCGCACTGAATATTCGGAGAAGTCGCGTAGCTGGTCGAGCGCGCACGATTGGAAATCGTGTAACTGTTAAAAGCAGTTCGAGGGTTCGAATCCCTCCTTCTCCGCCAAAGAAAAAAGGCTGCCGTGAGGCGGCCTTTTTTCTTTGGCAAGAGTAGAGAGCAGTTGCCCCGGCACGCCTAAAACGCCGCAGGCGTCTTATCATGGGTTTGCGCACGCACAAACGACGACAAGCGCGATCTTGGCGCAAACCCACGTGTCAGAGGGTTCAAGACCTTCTGCCCCTGCCATCAAAGGGCTACAAAAAAGATGTAGCCCAAGAAACCCCCGATTTTATCGGGGGTTTCGCCGTTTCTACGGCAGAAAAAACAACAAGCGATTTTGTAGATGTGAAAAAGATACTTTTCCCTTTCTGAAATGAGTTGAACTCTCACACAACCGAATATCCGCAGTCAAGCGCATGGATCAATCAAGTCCATGCGCTTTTTTATTTCCGCTGAAAGGAGGAAAACGATGCGAAAGCAAACCGACTTAGCCATGGTCAAGCAAACAGCCCTTGCTCTGCTATCCACAGAGATCAATGAAACACCATACTCGCCGATGATCGTCAAGCACCCCTTCACCGACACCGGAGTAAGTGCTATCCCCGATGGCAAAGGTGGCGTGGAGATGATCGATCTCACAGAAGATGATGCACAGTTCAAGTGGCGACAGTCTATGGCTCGGCAGATCGATAGGCTTGTTAAAGCTCGTTTGTTTGGCAGCAGTCAGTTTTTCTCTGACCTCTCGATATGTTTTTGCATATACATACCCAAACTGCACCTTTCCCTTGTAGTCATAGCCTTTGATATAACGACCTTCCCAGCGGTTATCCTTTCGCTTGTAAATGTTTTCGCCGCGTCTTGCCATATCTAAAAAAACTCCTTATTATAAAATTTGCAGCACCTCGTAAAGAGGAACTGCGTATGTAACATAATATTTTACCAAGAAATTTTGACGGCTTAATTGACGGATTACAGATGCCAAAACCTCAAAAACGAGGAATACCAACAGGTATTAAGAATATTATGTCGATAAAAATTCGCACATTTTTGTAAAACCCCTTGTGAAATTCTTGATTTTGTGATAGAATGAAGCGTACTCGTAGGGGAAACTATATCTTGGATTGGATAACTCTGCGAAACACTGGTAATACAGGGCCTTTTTGCTGTTTCCGTCAGTGGTAAGTGTGTCAATAAATCCC
>JAZOQQ010000174.1:0-5156 GCA_045656165.1 Acutalibacteraceae bacterium | reverse complement strand
TGTCCGTTTTTGGCGGTAAGTTCTCCAAAGGGCACCGCGAAATACGATTCGAACGCGCGGAAATGATCGATGCGTACGATATCATACAACTTCAACGCATAGCGCAAGCGGCGTTTCCACCAACCATATCCGTCGCGTTTCATGTGTTCCCAGTCGTACAAGGGATTCCCCCACAGTTGCCCATCTTCACAAAACGCATCGGGCGGTACACCCGCAACCAGTTCCGGTCTTAGGCGTTTATCCAGTAAAAATTGTTCAGGTTCCGCCCATACGTCCGCGCTGTCATAGGCAACGTAGATCGGAATATCACCGATAATACGAATTCCCGCGGCATTGGCATACGCCTTAAGTGCCATCCATTGTGTGTAAAACATATACTGCACAAAGCGGTAGAAAGATAATTCATCGGTATGCGTTTTGCGTGCCGCCGAAAGCGTGGCTTCGTCACGCAAGCGGAGTGGCGTTTCCCATGCGGCCCACTCCTCGTCACCGTGAGATTTTTTGAGTGCCATGAACAATACGTAATCGTCTAACCACCAGGCGTTTTCGGCACAAAAAGCATGGTATTCTTTATCGGGGACAAAACGTGCAAACGCTTTTTTTAAAAGCGGCAGACGGTTTTGATAGAGTTTTCCGTAATCCACGGCGGCAAAATCCTCGCCGAAATCCGCACCGTTAACCTCTTCCTCGGTCAACAACCCGTCCTTTATCAGCAAATCCGGATCCACAAAATACGGATTGCCCGCAAACGAAGAAAACGACTGGTACGGCGAATCTCCGTAACTCGTCGGGCCGAGCGGCAATACTTGCCAGTAACTCTGCCCTGCTTTTACCAAAAAATCGACAAACCGATACGCCTCTTTACCGAACGTACCGATACCGTGCGGCGACGGCAACGAAAAGATCGGCATTAAAATACCGCTGGCTCTCATAACGTTTCTCACTATCCTTTAACGGCGCCGGATAACACACCCTTGATGATGTGCTTCTGACAAATGCTGTAGATGATAACAATGGGAAGCAGGCACATCATGATCATTGCCATGGTCGCGCCGTAATCCACCCGCCCGAAACTGCCCTGTAAAAACTGAATATGAATGGGAATGGTCATATATTTGGTACGGTCCAGCACCAAATACGGCAACAAGTAGTCGTTCCACACCCACATAATCTCCAAAATTCCTACTGAAATGTAGGTGGCTTTCATGATCGGCATATCCACCAAAAAGAAGGTCTGCAGGGCATTGCATCCGTCAATGTTCGCCGCTTCTTCAATCTCCGACGGGATACTTTTAACAAAACCGCTGAACAAAAACACCGCCAAGCCCGTACCAAATCCCAAATAAATAATCGGAATGGTCCATGGGGTGTTCAAACGAAGCGCATCGGCCGTTTTTGACAACGTAAACATTACCATTTGAAACGGCACGACCATTGAAAAAATGCAAAGGTAGTATACCACTTTACACAAGGGGCTGTCAACACGGTTGATATACCACGCCGCCATCGACGTGCACAACAAAATCAGCAATACCGACAGTACGGTGATCACCAAACTGTAAAATGCCGACATATAAAACGGATAGTTGCCGTTGTTGATACCTGTAATATAATTACCAAATCCCATAAACGTGTCGGCGTTTGGCGGTGAAAACGGAGTAAGGGCGATAGACGAACTGCTTTTAAAGGAATTTATCAGTACAATTGCGATCGGCAATACCCATACGATCGCCAGCACCGTGAAAAAACCTGTCAACACGGCGTTTGTCGTGCGCGCGCGCCGCGAAAGGCGTTGTGTATTTGCGGTCATTCCTGCACCTCTTTCCCTCTTGTCAGATATAACTGCGCCAACGCGATTGCCACGACCACCACGAAGAAAATCACGGCCTTCGCTTGTCCGACGCCCATGTTGGAAACGCTGTTATAGAACGACTGATAGATGTTCAGCGCCAGCATTTCGGTTTGGCGGAACGGTGCTCCGCCTGTCAACGCCAAGTTTTGGTCAAACAACTTAAACGAATTTGTCAGCGTTAAAAACGTACAAATGGTGACCGACGGCATCACGCACGGTAACGTGATATGCCGTAAGATCTGCCAGGAACCTGCACCATCGATTTTAGCGGCTTCAAGATATTCTGTCGGCACGTTTTGCAAACCCGCCACGTAAATGATCATCATATACCCGATCTGCTGCCAACACAGCAAGATCACCAGTCCCCAAAAGCCGTAGGTGGCATTAAGAGCCAAAGTTGAATCAAAAAAGCGGATAATAATACCATCTAAGATCACTTTCCAAATATAGCCAAGCACGATACCGCCGATAAGGTTCGGCATAAAAAACACGGTACGAAACAAGGTGGAACCGCGTATCCCTTTTGTCAGCACGAAAGCAATAGCAAATGCCGCGACATTTATAAAAACAACCGCGATCACCGTAAAAGCCACGGTAAAAAAGAACGCGTGTAAAAACGTTTCGTCCGAAAGGGCCTTTTGATAATTTTCGAATCCGACAAACGTTGTAAACCGCAACGTTTTAAAACGGAAAAACGACAGATAAATACCCCAAATAAACGGCCACACGAAACCCACGCTGAACGCCACAACTGTCGGCAATAAAAAGAGTGGTGCAAACGCACGCATCGAACGTTTTTGGCTGTTACTTAATCTGTCCCCCGTTACTTTTCGGGTCTTTTTCATGAGTATTCTCCCCTGTTCAAAAAAGGTGGCGGGACCGCGGCGCCGCCGTTTTGGCTATTGTTATTGATGTGATGCTTGGTACTGCTTGGACCATCCGTCTACGATCGCGGTTTTCACGGCATTCCAGTCGGCCGTACCGGCAGAATACGCCGCCAAGGCCGATACCACTTCCGCGCGCCACGCATCCGTGTTGGGCGTGTAGGTGAACATCCATTGCACGCTGGTGGTATCCCCTTTGGCAAGCATATCGTCTAAAATGGTATACAGTCCGTTGTCGGGCTTCTTTGCCGATTTAAACGGTGACGTAAAGCCCATGCCGCCGCCGGCCAACGCTGCCGTGCCGGTCGGGCTGGTCGCTAACCATTTCATGAAATCCAGCGTCGCTTGGCGATCCGCTTCAGATGCTTGTGAGTTGACGACCCAGTAGTTTTCGGTACCGGCCGCCAAGCCCTGTTTCGTATCGTCTACGCCGAAATAGATTGGCAAAAATCCGATGTTTTCTTTGCCGATCGCCAGCGCATTGGCGTATTCCCACGTGCCGTTTTGATAAAATACAGCTTTCCCCTCTTTGAATTCCGCCACCGCATCGGCACCGGTTTTTGAGGTTAGCGTTTTGGGATCGGTCGCGGAATTTTGAATATATAAATCCCACACGTTTTTAAGGTTATCCAAATACGTGCCCTTGATGGTCGCGGGCTGATTATTGACTTTGTCGGCTGTAAATTCGTAATACAAGGGCAGGTTGGTCAAGTGGCCCGAAAAACGCCAACTGGACGATCCGTCCAAACCCGACGACGTGAAGGCATCAAAGCCCAATTCCTTGGAACGTGCGTGAATGTCTTCGGCAATGCGTTTGAGCGACGCAAAATCTTTGATCTCGCTGATATCATAACCTGCATCCTTGAGCAATTTTTTGTTGGTGATCAAGCCGTATGCTTCATACACGAACGCAATACCGTATACCTTGCCGTCCGCTTTCAAGGCAAAATCATCCGAAATGAGTTCTTTATAAACCTCGGAACCGGTCAGGTCCAGTGCGTAATCTTTCCAAGTCGATAACCCAACAGGGCCGTTCACCTGGAACATGGTAGGCGGATTTTCTTTGTCAATCTCCACGCCCAGCGTTTTTTCATAGTCGCCGGACGCCGCCGTTACTACTTTTACCTCAATACCGGTTTCTTCCTTATACTTAGCGGCTAACATCTGCCAATCATCGTTGGCTTCGGGCTTAAAGTTCAGGTAATAGACCTTCCCTGCCTCGCCCTCTGCGGGTTTGTTGGTGCATCCGGCTCCAAGACCGAGAATCAGGCCAACGGCCAACACCAAACTGCATATTCTTTTCATAATAAGGTTTCCTCCTTGCATAAAATATTAGGTTTGCCGAGAATAGTATAGCGCAGCCATACTGGGTGTTTTTGTCACTTTTTGCTTATCCTGTGTTTTTCCTGTTTTCAGTATGTGTAAACGGCGTCACTCTATTCATGAGCAACGCCGTTTTTAAACATATGGACAAATTCGCTTTTGTGTGTTATCCTAAAAACAAAGGAGGGGAGAGACATGAATTTCTTTGTAGAAAACGCTATTAACTGTACCGCGCTGAACGATCTGGTTTTGTATTATTGCGGGAACCGTGAAAAATCGCTGAACCATCGTTACGGGCCACATCGCTTTGATACATATTTGCTGACCTATGTGGTAGAGGGTGTTGCGGATTTTTATATTAACGGCGAAAAACGAAAAATTTCTGCCGGTGATTTTTATGTACTGTTCCCAAACTCACAAATACACTACGTAACTCCACCCGACGTGCCGTGGTCAATTCGTTGGATCGTGGTTGGGGGAGAACAGGTGCAAGCATTTTTATCGTCTTTGCATATCACCGAAAACTCACCGTCAATAAAAGTGACACAGCCCGATAAAGTGTTACAGTTGTTCCAAAGTTTATTTGAATATTCGCAAAAAAGCGGAACATCGGACAAATTGCGTTGTTTGTCGCTCGTCTATCGCTTATTTGCCTTACTGGCGGAGCAGGCGGAACCCATCACACACAACCCGTACGTGTTACAAGCAATGGCGTATTTTTCCGATCAATTTTGTCGCCCGATCTCTATCTCGGAATATGCCGCTTCGCTTGGGCTGAACAACAATTATTTTTCCAAGTTATTCAAGGCCGAAACAGGGGTTACGCCGCTTCGGTATTTAAACCGTTTGCGGTTTGAAAAGGCGCAGTATTTACTGGCACATTCCTCGTTATCCATTGACAGTATCGCCAACGAGGTCGGCATTCCGGATACGTTGTATTTCAGCCGCGCATTTCGGCAATATACCGGTTTATCCCCAACCTCTTACCGCAAACTCACCGGAATTTAATGTCGATTTGTTTGTACCACGCTTAACACCGCCCGTCTCATGCAGAAAACGGCGGAAAATAAAAAACGGACCGGGAACAAAAAAGTACC
>JAZOQQ010000173.1:0-2246 GCA_045656165.1 Acutalibacteraceae bacterium | reverse complement strand
GCTGTATTCCGCGTACGCTCGGTTGCCGCTTATGCCATTCATCGCTTTTTCCAAGAACGCGGCTTTGTATATGCCCATACGCCGCTCATCACTTCCAGCGACTGTGAAGGTGCCGGTGAAATGTTCCACGTAACCTCGTTGGATATGAATAACCCTCCCAAAAACGAGGACGGCACGGTTGATTATTCACAAGATTTCTTCGGCAAACACACCTCTTTGACGGTATCCGGTCAGCTCGCCGGCGAATGTATGGCGATGGCCTTCGGCAAGATCTACACCTTTGGCCCCACCTTCCGTGCCGAGCGCTCCTACACAGCCCGTCACGCGGCGGAATTCTGGATGATCGAACCCGAATTTGTGTTTGCAGATTTGAAAGACAACATGGATCTCGCACAAGATATGATCGTGTACGTGGTATCTTATCTGTTGGAGCATTGCCCCGATGAAATGCAATTTTTCAACAATTTCTTTGACAAGAATTTGTTGGAGCGTTTGAATGCTTTGGTTAACGCCGATTTCAAACACATCACCTATACGGAAGCGATCGACATTCTCGAACAGCACAAGGATAAATTTGAATATCCCGTCTTCTGGGGTTGCGATTTGCAAACCGAGCACGAACGCTATCTTACCGAAGAAGTATTCAAAATGCCCGTATTTGTTACCGATTATCCCAAAGAGATCAAAGCTTTCTATATGCGCTTGAACGATGACGGCAAAACGGTTGCCGCGATGGATTTGTTGGTACCCGGTGTCGGCGAGATCATCGGCGGAAGCCAGCGCGAAGAGCGTCTCGATCTGTTGGAAAAACGTATGGCTGAACTTGATCTTAACAAAGACGACTACTGGTGGTACTTGGATCTTCGCCGTTACGGCGGTGCCACCCACTCCGGTTTCGGTTTGGGATTTGAACGCCTGATCCTCTACGTAACCGGCATGGCTAACATTCGCGACGTGCTCCCCTTCCCCCGCACAACCGGCTCGGCCGATTTCTGATTTTTGTATTTTTTCGCCCCCGTTATTGTATTTAACGGGGGCTTTTTTCGTCTTTTTGTAGGTTTTTGGAAGATTTTTTGCAAGATTTTAAAATTTAACTTGCAAAATCAAGTTTTGTGTATTACAATGAGTGGGATCAACTGAGAGGAGTCGTTTCACTTGCCCGCTTTACAAGAATTAAACAAGGAACAATTGGCACAATACATCGAAAACCTTGAATGCGAATATAACGCCTATAAAGAGCGCAACTTGCAATTGGATATGTCCCGCGGAAAACCCGGACCCGATCAATTGGATCTCACGATGGGTTTGTTAAACGATAATGATTTACAGGAAAGTTACCGCGCCGAAAACGGATTTGACACCCGCAACTACGGCTTGCTCGACGGTATTCCCGAGATTAAAAAACTGTTTGCCGATCTGTTGGGCGTTCCTTCCGAAAACATCTTGGCAGGCGGCAATTCCAGTTTAAACCTGATGTACGACTATATCTCTCAGGCATATACGCACGGTCTTGGGGGGAATACGCCTTGGTGCAAGTTGGACGAGGTTAAGTTCTTGTGCCCCGTTCCCGGCTATGATCGCCATTTTGCCATCACCGAGCGTTTCGGTATCACCATGATTCCCGTTCCGATGACGGCTGTCGGCCCCGATATGGATCTTGTAGAACAGTTGGTTGCCGATCCCGCGGTAAAAGGCATGTGGTGCGTACCGATGTATTCCAACCCCGACGGTATCACCTATTCCGATGAAACTGTACGGCGTTTGGCGGCTTTGCGGCCCGCCGCGGCTGATTTCCGCATTATGTGGGATAACGCTTATTTCATCCACCATCTTTCCGACACGCCCGATGCGTTATTGAATATCTTTACCGAGGCGAAAAACCACGGCAATGACAATATGGTCGTTATCTTTGCTTCAACCTCCAAAGTCAGTTTTCCCGGTGCAGGCGTGGCTGTTTTGGCCGCCTCTTCGGCGAACTTGAAGGAGATAAAAGCTCGTTTGACCATACAGACCATCGGTTATGATAAGGTGAATATGCTGAGACACGTTCGCTTTTTCAAGGATGCCGAGGGCGTAAAAGAACATATGAAACTTCACGCCGCCATTCTTGCGCCCAAATTCAATTTGGTTCTTGATACGTTGGAAAAACGTTTGGGTGGCATCGGGATCGCGCAATGGCATAAACCGAACGGCGGTTATTTTGTGAGTGTAAATTTGTTGGATGGTTGTGCACGTGAAACGGTTCG
>JAZOQQ010000172.1:0-5615 GCA_045656165.1 Acutalibacteraceae bacterium | reverse complement strand
ACCCTCTACGGCAGTCGGCATCGACCGCCAAAATATCATCCACAGTAGAAATGGGAGGAAACGACCGTTCCAGCGTTTCAGCCACCCGCTCGCTGATAGCGGTAAAGGGAATCTTGCCTTCGCGGAACAACAAATTGGCCTGCTCGTTGGCGGCGTTGACCGCCGCAGGATACGCACCGCCTTTTTCAATAGCGCGGCGACACAGTTCAACAGCGGGGAACGCCTCGTTATCGGGCTTGCAGAACGTCAGTTTACCGAGTTCGGTCAAATCCAACCGCCGTACCGGTGGTTGTGCACGATCCGGCCACGTCAGCGCGTACTGAATGGGAATGCGCATATCCGGTACACCGAGTTGTGCCAGCACCGAATGATCGGTAAATTCAATCAGGGAATGCACGATGCTTTCGCGGTGCACCACAATATCTATATTCTCCGGTTCAACATCAAATAACCACTTGGCTTCAATGAGTTCCAAGCCCTTGTTCATCATGGTAGCCGAATCCACCGTGATCTTCTGCCCCATACTCCAGTTGGGATGGCGCAAAGCGTCTTGCAAGGTCACGGTTTTCAGTTGTTCGGCGGTTTTGCCGAAAAACGGACCGCCCGATGCCGTTAAGATCACGCGGGACAAGCCAAGCGGTGCAGAGGACGAAGGCGGTGTCCACGCGCCGACAGCGGTGGCTTGCAAGCATTGAAATATGGCCGAATGCTCGCTGTCAACAGGTAACAAACGCGCCCCGTTTTCACGCGCGGCACGCATCACCAGTTCGCCGCCCGCCACCAGCGTTTCCTTGTTGGCAAGCGCCACGTCATGACCCGCTTTGAGCGCGTGCAACGTGGGAAGCAGACCTACCATACCAACCACAGAGTTGAGTACGGTGTCACATTCCGGCCATTCGGCCAGCGTGCATAATCCGTCCATGCCCGACAAGACCTTGACATCCAAGTCGCGCACACGGTCACGCAGATCGCGCGCCGCTTCTTCCTTGTAAACCGCCACGACCGACGGATGAAATTCACGGATCTGCTCTTCCAAGAGCGCCACATTGGAATAGGCAGCAAGCGCCGACACGGTATAACCGCGTTGGCGCGCCACGTCTAAACTCTGCGTACCGATGGAACCCGTAGAACCGAGAATTACCAAACGTTTTGCCATGGCAACGACACACTCCGATCAAATAGAATACACAAGCGGGAACTGCGAAACAACCAGCAGTATAATCGGCAACACGAACAGCAAGGAATCAAAACGATCCATCACGCCGCCGTGGCCGGGAAAGAAATTGCCAAAATCTTTCACACCGCAACGGCGTTTGATCAGCGATGCGAACAGATCGCCGACCACCGAAAGCGGTGCGCAAATGAGGGCCAGCACGAAAATCTCGCCGTACGATACGCCGACTGTCCCACCCATCACGGGCACTTCGTAGATCCAGCCGGCCAGCAGACTGAGCAATACCGCACAGATAATGCCACCAAAAAATCCTTCCACGGTTTTCTTGGGAGAAATACGGGGGCAAAGTTTGTGCTTGCCGAAAAACGTACCGACAAAATAGGCGCCGATATCCGAAAACCACGCCATAATGAGCGCCAAAAATACGTAAAACAAACCGTCACCGGCATTTTCGCCCATCATGCGCAAATACGACAAGCAGGAAAGCGAGACACAAATCAGCACCGTCAGCGAAAATACAATGGCGATCTTATCAAGCGAGATGGAGTCATGATAGCGGATCAGCATAGCGACCAGTGCCAACACAAACAACAAGCACAGTACGAATACCCAACCGCCGTTCATACGGTTAAAGAACGGTGTAACCGCCGAAAAGCACAGCGCGGCAATTTCCAAACCGCGATGACGCACCACGCGCGTTACTGCAAATATCTCATAAGTAGCCAACAAACAAATCAGCGAGTTGGCAACGGTCAACACCCACGTCCACGGTAAGAACAGCACTACCAAGAACAGAGAACCCGCTACCGCGCCCGTTATAATACGTCTTTTCATGTGAAAACTTCCTTTCAAACGCCACCGAAACGGCGGTGACGACCGGCATATTCCGCCAGTGCGCGATCGAGGTCTTTGGTAGAGAAGTCCGGCCATAAGATCTCATCAAATACATATTCCGCATAAGCACATTGCCAAATGAGGAAATTGGATAAGCGGTACTCCCCGCTGGGACGCAAAATAAGGTCCACGGGCGGCTGACCGGCCGTGTACAAATGCGCTTCAACACACGCCTCGTCGATATCGTGACCGGACAAGGTGCCGTTTTGCACCTCATCTGCCATCGCACGCATGGCGGTGACCAGTTCGGCACGGCCACCGTAGTTAATGGCAATATTGAGGATCATACCCGTTTTTTCGGCGGTGGCCTCTTCCGCTTCCTGCATCAGTTCGCGAATATCCTCAGCCAGCACCGAACGATCGCCGATAAAACGCGTGCGAATGTTTTCTTTTTTGAAATCTGCCAACGATTCTTTGAGATATTCGCGTAACAAGTTCATAATCGCGTCTACTTCTTCGGGCGGACGCTTCCAGTTTTCGGTGGAAAATGTGTAGAACGTTGCCACTTGAATACCGCGTTTCTCACAATGTTTAGCAATGGTACGGAACACCTTGGCGCCCGTAACATGGCCGGCTTGTCGCGGCAAACCGCGCTTTTTCGCCCAACGGCCGTTACCGTCCATGATAATGCCGATATGCGCGGGTACCATATCGGGTTCTGTCGCTTTGGGTTTGGCGGAAAACAACGCCATGATAATCCCTCGTTTCATGCAAGTGACCGGTGGATAGTCGCCTTCCGCCGGTCACGTTCATTAGATCTCCATGATTTCCTTGTCTTTTTTTGCGGCAATGCCGTCGATCTCTTTACAGAATTTATCGGTCAAATCCTGCATCTTCTTTTCGGCATTTTTGCAATCGTCCTCGGTAATCTCGGATTTTTTCTTCAAGTCTTTGAGTTTGTCCATCGAATCGCGGCGGATCGAACGGATCGCCACTTTGGAATCCTCAGCATATTTGTAAACGCCCTTCACCAGTTCTTTGCGGCGTTCTTCGGTCAACGGCGGGAAGTTTAAGCGCAACGAACTGCCGTCGTTTTGCGGGTTCAAACCGAGATCCGACGTTAAGATCGCTTTTTCAATATCACGCAATGCCGTTTTATCCCACGGTGCGATCAAGATGGTGCGCGGTTCGGGAACCGAAATCGCCGCCACTTGATTGATCGGAGTGGGAGCGCCGTAGTATTCCACTTGGATGCGGTCAAGAACCGCCGGGTTCGCACGACCGGCGCGGATGGTCGCATATTCGTTAAGAAGAGCATTGATGGTTTTTTCCATCTTTTCTTCAGCTTTCGCAAAAATCGTGTTCATACAAAAATCTCCTTTCAGGAATGCACGACCGTGCCGACGTTGTCACCGGCAATCGCACGTACGATATTTTCGGGTTGTTCGAGATTAAACACCAAAATCGGCAAGTGATTATCGTTGCACAAACTTGCTGCTGTGGAATCCATCACTTTGAGATCGCGGTTAAGGACCTCCATAAAGGTCAGCGTATCGTACTTAACCGCATTCGGATTTTTCTTGGGATCGCTGTCATACACGCCGTCCACCATGCTGGCTTTGAAGATAATGTCCGCTTCAATTTCCAACGCGCGCAACGCCGACGCGGTATCGGTAGAGAAGAACGGGTTACCCGTACCGCAACCGAACACCACAACACGCCCTTTTTCCAAATGACGTACCGCACGATTACGGATATACGGCTCGGCGATCTCATGCATGGCAATAGCCGTTTGCACGCGAACCTCACAACCGACCTGTTCAAGAGAATCCGCCAACGCGAGCGCGTTGATGGTGGTGGCAAGCATACCCATGTGATCCGCACGAGTACGGTCCATCTCTCCGCTGGAACGACCGCGCCAGAAGTTGCCGCCGCCCACCACGATAGCAATCTCGGCACCGGCATCGACACATTGTTTAATGGCGGCACACACGCGGTTGACGGTTTCAAAATCCAAACCGTGACCTTGTGCACCCGACAGGGCTTCGCCGCTAAGTTTCAGTAAAACGCGTTTATACTTCGGTTTCATGACACACACTCATTTCCCCAGAATATTCTTATTCTATATTCTACTATAAACAGAGTCTTCTGTAAAGAGTTTTTTACAGAAAAAACGGCAAAGCGTTATGCTTTGCCGTTTGCCATTTTATTCGTTACTGTCGGGTGAGAGTGCTGTGCTTGTCGTAGTGGTTATCGCCGTCGTGGGAGAACCGCTCTCTCCCCCGCTGTTCGTCGTGCTTTCACTCGTATTCGTGGTGGTAGTGCTCGGCGCGGTGGTAGCCGGCGGATTGTAGGGTGTTGAAAAATCCGTTTCGAGTTCGTTACCGATGCGACGCACCAACCAAGCCGTGGCAATACTGCGACCACGGTGCGCAATGGACGGATTGGCGCGGTTGTTGCTGATAGTTTTTCCGTTAAGCGCCATTACCGACGACGTGCCGCCGTCTAAATTGGCGGCGTTTACCGCACCGAATTCCGCCATCATGTCTGCCATCATGGCAAAATTCACACCGTCAACACTGCGACGCGCCGTACCGTCTACAACCAGTAACAGAACCACGCCGTCGGCACGCTGGCCGATAGCAGAACGCGGATCATAGCCACCCGCCAAGCCCTTAAATTCGGTGACTTCACCGTTAAGGACCAGCGGAACCGGCGCACGCCAACTCATACCGTCACGGATACCTTGTGCGGCAATTTCTTCTTCGGAAAATTCGCCGATCACCAGCACGTTATCCTTGTTAAAGCCGATGATACTGTGGTTCTTTTCTTTGGTGTATACCGTCACTTCACCGTCTTTCACAACCGTGCCGAGCGGTGTGCCGCCGTTGCCGACACCACCAATATCCACAAAGCCACCCGCGTTAATGCCGCATAAAGCATCGTTGCGGTCGCACATCGACATGACGGTTTCACCACGTGTACCCAGATCTTTGGTAATACCCAGCATCAAACGCGAAGGGTCTTTGATCTGAATGAGGCGAGCCGTATACTTGCCCTTAGGCGTTTTCCCCGAAAACTTAACAATCTGCACTTCGCCGTCGTTATACAATTCCTCGGCCGGATATTTGTCTGACGTGGAGAACTCGATCACCTTTTCCGGCGCTTTATCGGGGTCCACCAAATCGGGATTGATCGGCGCGTTCGGCTCTACGGCGCCGTTATTGGCGAAGGTGGCATCAATGGTTTCCTGAGAGAAAAACCACGTGCACAACCACGGATTTGAGGTTTGGTAAGTCATCAGAATATACTGATCACGCCATTCGGGAGCGATCGGTGTGTAAAACACCAGCAAAAAGAAGGCGATGACCAGTACGACTAAACCGCCGAGTCCCACACCAAACCAACCTAACACGCGTAACCACAACGGTTTTTTCGCACGTTTGGCAGGTGCGGTCGACTCCTCTGTCGGTACACTTTCTTCAATTTCAGGTTCCACCGTTACTTCGGTGGGACGTTCTTCTATGGCAACGCCGTTTTGCTTTTCTTCCATGCAACGACATCCTTTCTCAAGACACTATGGCATAGACTATCATATTCTGTCGAA
>JAZOQQ010000171.1:0-4349 GCA_045656165.1 Acutalibacteraceae bacterium | reverse complement strand
TTGACACGGCGTTACATTGTTTGTTACTTACGCCGATCTGTCCGCATTCGTTGCATAGCCGTCCGTATATTTTTGAACCGGATGCCGTGCTCACGCTAACGCCCGGTCGTGCGGAAGCACCCGTGTTTGTAACGGTAGACGGTGAATCGGCCGTCCGTGTCGCCGAAAACGGCTCGGTACGCGTGGCGCGTTCATCCTCTGTTGCGCGGCTCATTAAACTCAAGCAAAAACCGTTTTATCAGGTTCTCGACGATAAACTCACCAATAGAAAGGGATAATCGCCATGAAAGTCAAACGCCAAGCTAAAATTTTGGAGATCATCGCCGCGCGCAGTATTGAAACGCAGGATGAACTCATCCGCGCGTTGGAGGAAAGCGGCTATCGCGCTACCCAAGCTACCGTTTCGCGCGATATCAAAGAACTGCGCCTTATTAAAATTTTGGATGGGGAAGGTCGCTACTGCTATTCGGTGATGAAAGCCGGTACCGAGCAAGTTCCCACCAAATTTCTGTCGATTTTTCAAGATGCTGTCAGCAGCATTGATTCCGCATGCAACCTGGTGGTCGTCAAATGTCTGTCAGGTATGGCGCAAGCCGCCTGCGCGGCAACGGATTCCTTGCAATGGGAATCGGTAATCGGCACGCTCGCGGGCGAGGATACCTTTGTATGTATCACCCGTACTCCCGAAGATGCCAAAGAACTGGTAGAGGAACTCAAAAAACTGCAACACGGTTGAGGTGTAAACCATGTTAGATTGCTTGCACATTGAGAATATTGCCGTGATCGAACGAGCAGATATCCGCTTCTCGCAGGGTTTCACCGCCTTGACAGGTGAAACCGGTGCCGGTAAATCCATTGTCATCGACGCCATCAACGCCGTGCTCGGTGAACGCACCCGTCGCGATTTGGTACGTACGGGCAGCGATACGGCACACGTGACCGCGCTGTTTACGGATTTGTCACCCGTTACCGTAGCGGCGCTGGATGCGGTTGGCTTTGCGCCGGATGAAGACGGTAATTTGCTGATTGGTCGTACCATATCGGCGGAAGGCAAAAGTTCTTGCAGTATCAACGGCCGTCCCGCAACCGCCGCCTTGTTGCGCGAAGTGGGTAAGGTGTTGGTCGATTTGCATGGGCAACACGAAAACCAAGCGTTATTTACGGTGGATAATCATCTGCAATATCTTGACCGCTTCGGTGAACTGTCCGCGCAGATTGAGCGTTATCAAACCGCTTATCGCGCGTGGCGCGAGGTGTGCCGCCGTTTAGAAAAAGTGGATATGGATGAATCCGAAAAAGCGCGTCGTTTGGATATTTTAGCGTTCCAAATACACGAGATTGAAGCTGCCGCCTTGGTGATCGGGGAAGAGGAAGAACTGCAAGCCAAACGCACGTTATTCCGCAATGCCGAAAAGGTCGCGGCACGCCTGCAAAGTGCCAATGCTTTGCTGGCGGGCAACGACGAAACCGACGGTGCAGTTTCTATGACCGAACAAGCGCTTTCCGACATGAAACATGCCGAGCGATATATGGAACAAGCGGGCGATGTACTCACCCCTTTGTCCGAAGCCGTGGATCAACTTCTGGAAGCACAAGCACAGTTGGATGATCTGTTGGCGGTACTGGATTTTGATCCGCGTGAGTTGGATGCGGTGGAGGATCGCTTGGAGATCATTCGCCGCTTAACCGGCAAATACGGTGCGGATATCGAAACGGTTTTGGCTTTTTTGGAACAGGCCAAAGCCGAATATCGCGCCATTGAGTTGTCCGACGAGGAAAGCCGTCGCTTAAATGAGCAACTGGCACAAACCTTGGCGGCGGCGACAAAAGAAGCTGAAACGCTTACCGCACTTCGCTTACAAGCGGCAGAACGCTTTGCCGCGGCCGTCCAAGAACAACTCACATTCTTGGATATGCCGAACGTTACCTTACGTATTGATCGACAGCCGACCGACCTTTGCCCGACCGGTGCCGATAAACTGGAGTTTTTACTGTCGGCCAACGCAGGCGAACAACCCAAACCGTTGGCACGTATCGCATCGGGCGGTGAACTGTCACGCATTATGTTGGCAATCAAATCGGTGCTTGCCAAAGCCGATGAAATTGATACGCTGATCTTTGGCGAAATTGATACCGGTATCAGCGGTCGTGCGGCACTTAAAGTTGGCGCGCGTTTGCGTCAAACCGCGGATGCCCCGCACCGTCAAGTCCTGTGTGTCACTCACTTGGCGCAGATCGCGGCACAGGCGGATACGCATTTTCTCATTGAAAAATCCGTACGCGATGGGCGTACGTATACCGACGTGACCGAACTGTCACAAGAAGCGCGCGTGGAAGATCTTGCTCGTATCATCGGCGGTGACGTCACCGATTCGGCGCGTCGTGCTGCCGCCGATATGCTGGGAGGATGTTTATGAGCGGCTATGGCGATTTTTCCGCCTTTTACGATGCCTTGATGACCGATGTGGATTATGCGGCCCGCGCCGCGTATCTGTTGAGGTTGTTTGCTCGTCACGGCAGCGTACCGAATACCGTGTTGGATCTCGCTTGCGGATCCGGCAACCTGTCTGCCGAAATGCAAAAACATGGTGTTGACCCTATCGGCGTTGACGGTTCACCCGCTATGCTGATGCGCGCTCGCGAAAAACTGGGTTCTGACGTATTGTTACTGGAACAGGATATGCGCGAGTTGGATCTTTACGGCACGGTGGACGGCGCAGTTTGCACGCTGGACAGCTTAAATCATCTGTGCAGCACCGCCGACTTGGCCGAAGTGTTTCGCCGCATACGCTTGTTTGTGGAACCGCAAGGCCTGTTCATTTTTGATTTGAATACCGTATATAAACACCGCGAAGTGCTGGGCAACCACACGTTTGTGGCCGAACAGGACAATGTGATGTGTGTGTGGCGTAACCGCTATTCGCCCCGCACGCACGAAGTGGACATGTTGTTGGATTTCTTTGTGGAATCCAATGACGGTACCTACGAACGCTATCAAGACACCGTGCGAGAGCGCGCCTATGCGGAGCGCACCGTGCGTGATTTATTGGCGAACAACGGGTGGGAAACGTTGGCCGTGTACGCCGATATGAGCGAAGAAAGACCGCTCGCCGACTGCGAACGCGTGGTATTTGTTGCGCGCAATACGCGTACCGTATCACAAGCACAAAAAGGGGAATAATCTCAGGGGAGAGACACATAAGAATGGGTAAAGTCATACGTTGCTTAACAAAAGATGCCACCGTCATGGCGATCGCTATGGACGCGACGGATATCGTGTCGCGCGCAGAACAGATCCATAAGACTTCTGCCGTCGTCACCGCAGCGCTTGGTCGTTTGCTGACGGCGGGTTCGTTGATGGGCGTCATGCTCAAAAATACCGACGATTCCGTCACGCTCAAAGTCAACGGTGGCGGTCCGTCGGGCCAATTGCTGGTAGCGGCGGACGGACGCGGTAATGTGCGTGGCTACGCCGAACATCCCGTGGTGGAGATCCCGCTCAAACCAAACGGAAAATTAGACGTTAGCGGTGCTGTGGGGACGAATGGTCTGTTGTACGTTTTACGTGATACCGGCGCTCCCGAACCGTACGTCGGTTGCACACCGCTTGTGTCGGGTGAACTGGCCGAGGATATTACCGCCTATTATGCCGAAAGCGAACAGATTCCCACGGTTTGCGCACTTGGTGTGTTAGTCAATCCCGATTTAACGGTGCAGGCAGCCGGCGGCATGATCCTGCAGTTGTTGCCGTTTTGTCCCGATTCGGTTATTGATCGTTTAGAAGCGGCCATCGCCAAACTGCCGCCTATGACGGCCATGCTGGCCGAGGGAAAGACTCCGCTGGAGATTATCGAAAAGGCGTTAGACGGTTTTGAATTTGATGTCATTGACACCTATGATCCGGAATACCGTTGCACCTGTTCGCGTGAGAAAGTGACAGGCGCTTTGCTCACGATGTCGGATGAAGATCTGCGTTCGCTGCCCGATGACAGCGGACATATAGAAACGACTTGCAGTTTTTGTGACAATGTATATACTTTTACAAGCGCCGATATTGAACAATTAATCGCAGAACGCAAGGCGGGAAAAAACCGCCCGCAATAACTTTTTAAAAAAGTTAAAAATTTCAGTTGACAAATTGCAATTGTTGTAGTATGATAGACAGCGTCGCTAGTGACGGCGACGCTTCACGGAAGCATAGCTCAGCTGGTAGAGCACCTGCCTTACAAGCAGGGGGTCACAGGTTCGAGCCCTGTTGTTTCCACCAAATATGGCCCGGTAGTTCAGCTGGTTAGAACGCTAGCCTGTCACGCTAGAGGTCGACGGTTCGAGCCCGTTCCGGGTCGCCA
>JAZOQQ010000170.1:0-4984 GCA_045656165.1 Acutalibacteraceae bacterium | reverse complement strand
TGTAACGCCGTGTCAATGATCGGACCGCCTGCCGACAGTGAATAGGCGGTGGAACCGGTAGGTGTCGCCACAATGACGCCGTCCGCCTGATACGTAGAAACCGGACGTTCGCCGTTGCTGACACTAACCTCGATCATGCGTGACAGCGCACCGCGCGAAAGCACCGCTTCGTTTAATGCGCTGAACTGCTCCGTACCGTTTTCACTTTCTACGGTAACATCCAGCAGCATGCGTTCTTGCGTTTCATATTCGCCGTTGATCAGGCGGAATAATTCGTCAAGCTCCGATAATTCCAAACCGGCGGTAAAACCCAGTCGTCCACTGTTAATGCCCAGCACGGCTTTGTTAAATGCGGCGGCACATTTTGCTGTGTGAATAATGGTTCCGTCACCGCCGATCGCGATCGCAACGTCACAAGCAGACAACAAACTATTCATATCCTGTGGCGGAAACGCGGTATCCGACGGCGTGCACACCGTCACGCTCAGGCGGTCAAGCGCTTCGCATACTTGCTGAAAAGCGGCATTGCCGTCGGCAGTATTGGTATTGGGGATCACAGCAATTTTCATAGGGCTGACACCTCCGTCAGTTATGAGATAGATGAAAACGTTTCATCAACCAAGCGGCGCAGATCCGGTGTATACGTCGAAACGGCGCCGTAAGTAAGAGTGGCCATATATTCGATATTACCGTCACTACGACCGGCACCGCCTTTAATAGGCGAAGCGGACAGGGCGGTTAAGCCGCAACCGTGTTCGGCAAAGCTGGCACACACGTCACGTAACACGCGTACGTGAGCACGGCGATCACGAACGATACCGTTTTTGCCGATATCCGCGCGACCGGCTTCAAACTGCGGTTTGATTAAAATAAGCAAATGCGCACCGTCTTGCAAATAGTCAAGCACGGCCGGTAGCACGGCACGTATGGAAATAAACGACACGTCCATCGCCAACAGCCCCACGCTTTGCGGCGGAATGACCGACATTTTTTCACGGTCGCGCACGTCGGTGTTTTCTAAATTCACAACACGGCTGTCGGCAACAAGTGTGGGATGTAATTGCCCGTGACCGACATCGACGGCATACACCTTAGAGACACCGCCTTGCAACATGCAATGTGTAAAACCGCCTGTAGAAGCGCCGACATCCATTGCCACGCAATCTGCAGGAAGAGGTAACAGCGTTGCCAGCGCGGCTTCCAGTTTGAGACCGCCGCGGCCGACGTAGCGCGAAACCGCGTGGCACGCAACCACATCTGTTTCCACTACCGTAACGGCCGGTTTTGTAACGCAAACGCCATTGACGGTTACCTGACCGTCGCGAATTAGTTCTTTGGCTTTATCGCGACCACCGGCGTAACCGTTATCAACCAAATACACGTCTAACCGTTTATTTTCTGCCACGGCTGTTATCCTCACGCAAGATACGCACCATACCTTTGACGTCTAAGCCGCAGTAGCGCAAGCCGTCTTCCACCGAACAAGTGGGGATAAACCCTTTGATTGCACGGATATCATAACGGCCGCGATAACGTCTTTCCATGAGCAACGAACCGAATTGCTGAGCAATACCGCCCGCTTTGGCGCCCTCTTCAAAGAAAACGATGCGTTGGTACTGCGCGGCGAGCGCCACGACTTCATCGGGAATCGGATGAATACGAGTAAGCTTCAAAAGCGAGATCGGCTGATCCTCTTGCAATTCGCGCACCGCTTGCAGCGCGTTGGAGAACAAACGACCGTACGTAATGACCAAGGTGCGCGCCGACGGGTTACGGAAATGCGTATAGGGCTTGTAATCGGGCTTGTACAACTCCAAGCCGGGGAATTGCCCACCTTTGGGATACCGCACCGCCGCGATACCTTCGGTTTCGTAAAGTGCTTGCTTAAAGGTGATGGCGAGTTCGTCGTAAGTAGACGGCGCGTAGATGGTGGTATTCGGGATAGCCGACAATAACGGCACATCAAAAATGCCTTGATGCGTTTCGCCGTCTTCCGCTACAATACCCGCGCGATCAATCGCCAGCACAATGTGGTTATTCATGATCGCGGTATCGTTAAGCAGTTGATCGTAACTGCGCTGCAGGAAGGTGGAATACACGGCAAAAACCGGTTTGCGACCTCCCGCCGCGAGACCCGACGAGAAAGTAACCGCGTGTTCTTCCGCAATACCGACGTCAAAGAAACGTTTGGGGTACTGACGCGCAAAGGTGGACAAGCCCGTCCCACCTGTCATAGCGGCAGTGGTGACGCAGACGGTGGAATCTTCCTCTGCCAGTTTACATAACACGTCGCCCGCTTTAGCGGAAAAGGTCGGACCGCTTACCGCAGTGGTCTGACCCGTTTCAATATCAAACGCGGAAATGCCGTGGAATTTATCGGGATTTTGCATGGCGGGCGTGTAACCCTGACCTTTGACCGTTTCCACGTGCAGCAACACGGGGCGGTTAAGACTTTTGGCGGTTTCCAACGCCTGCGACAAATCTTTGAGATTGTGACCGTTAATGGGGCCGAGATAATAAAGGCCCATGTCCTCAAACGTGGAACTGCTGTGATAAACGCTGTTTTTGAGGCGGCATTTCACGCGTGCCATAAACCGATGCAATCCGTCACCGATCAGGGGAATGGCCGATATTACGTTACCGAAACGGTTTTTGGCTTTCACATAACGCGGTGCTGCACGCAACATAGCAAGATGCCGTGCAGCGAAGCCGACGTTTTTATTAATGGACATTTGGTTATCGTTAAGTACAACGATCAGACGATCGTGACTGCGACCCGCATTACACAGGCCTTCATATGCCAAACCGCCCGTCATGGCACCGTCGCCGATAACCGCCACTACATAACCATCGTCGCCCGCGAGAGCTTTCGCCTTGGCAAGACCATTGGCCGCCGACACGGAAGTGGAACTGTGACCGACGATAAAAGAATCGTATTCGCTCTCATCGGGTCGCGGGAAACCCGCGATGCCACCCGTTTGACGCAAGGTCCCGAATTCTTCGGCTCGACCTGACAGCAATTTATGACAATAACATTGGTGACCAACGTCCCACACGATTTGATCGTGCGGTAAGTCAAATGCTTTATGCAGGGCGACGGTAAGTTCTACCACGCCAAGGTTCGACGATAAGTGACCACCGTTTTGTGCAACGGTTTCCACAACGGTGTGGCGCAGTTCATCGCACAAAAGTTCCAAATCACCGTCCGACAACGCTTTTATGTCATGGGGTGCTTGGATAGTTTCGAGAATGCTCATAGCACGTTCGATCCTTTCAATGAGTTCGAGTAAGCAAGGCGTCTGCCAACGCGCGTAAATCCTCTGCCGAGGCAAAGGAATCCAGAGCGGCTTTCGCCTGTTCGGTATACGAAGCGGCCAGTTCTTTTGCCGCCTCAAGGCCTAACAGCGAAACATAGGTATTCTTGTCGTTTGCATCATCGCTCCCGACCGGTTTACCCAACGTTTCGGCGCTGGCCGTGACGTCTAAAATATCATCCACCACTTGGAATGCCAAGCCCAAATAGTAGCCGTAACGACCTGCGCCGTCAATTTGTTCATCGGTTCCGCCACCGAGAATGGCGCCCATGCGGCACGCCGCCACTAACAAAGCGGCCGTCTTACCCTCTTGCAAGCGTTTGAGGGTGTCGGCATCAATGCGTTTTCCCTCGCTGTCAAGATCCAGCACTTGACCGCCGATCATACCGTGAATACCGCCGTTATGTGCCAACTCCGAGGCGGCTTTGAGAGCGGCTTCGGGGTGCGTCGTCGGCGCCGAAAGCATAATTTCAAACGCGCGATTGAGCAATGCATCGCCTGCTAACAGCGCCATCGTTTCCCCGAAGGCGGCATGTGCCGACGGTTTGCCGCGGCGAAGCGGGCTGTTATCCATACACGGCAAATCGTCGTGCACCAATGAATACGAATGCAAACATTCGATTGCCGCTGCAAACGGTAACGCGGTTTCGGGATCACCGCCGCACAGACGGCAACATTCAAGCAACAGGACGGGGCGAATGCGTTTTCCGCCACCTTCGCACGCATAGTGCATGATCGCAGCCAAGCCGTTACCTTGCGGCAAAAACGAACCAAGAGTCGCTTCCACTCGATCCAAATGCTGTTGCAAAACAGGTGTATAGAGCGCCATCAGGCATCCTCCTGTCCGTTTTGAAGCGTGAGAATCTTTTGCTCGGCATCTTTGAGCGATTGCGAGCAAAACGCGGTGAGTTTGGTACCTTCCTCAAACAATTTCATTGACTCATCCAGCGTGCTTTTGCCGCTTTCCAGTAATGCCACGATCTGTTCCAAACGTTCCATGGCTTGTTCAAACGTCATGTCTTTCATGATAACACCTCAGTTACTTGGCATTGGATGGTGCCGTCCGACACCCGTACCGCCAGCGAATCGTTCACATGCACGTCGCCGACCGAATGAATGATGGTATCGCCTTTTTGAACCGCCGCATAACCGCGCGAGATGACTTGCAAGGGGCTCATCACGTGTAGTTTGCCTGCGTATTCCGCCAACCGCCGATCTGCACGGGATACCGTAAGTGATGCGGCAGAGGTCAATCGTTTGACGGTGTGATCCAACCGCATCATCCGTTCTTCAACAGAATACAGAGGGGATGTCAAACACCGTTTGTTCTTTAAGAGTTCCAGCGCATTTTGTTTGCGCGTGAGCGTGTTGTGTAACGCGCGGCCGGCCGCCGCACGCAACAACGCGATACGGTCAACCAGTTCTGCACTGTCGGGGACTGCCAGTTCCGCCGCGGCAGACGGGGTCGGTGCCCGCAGATCCGATACGAAATCACAAATGGTAAAATCTGTTTCGTGTCCTACCGCCGAGATAACGGGAATATGACACGCCGCAATGGTGCGGGCAAGCGTTTCATCATTACACGCCCACAGGTCTTCCAGCGAACCGCCGCCGCGACCGATGATAATAACGTGGGGGGCTTCTTCCCGTCGCATCCTGTCGAAAGTTTT
>JAZOQQ010000169.1:0-4956 GCA_045656165.1 Acutalibacteraceae bacterium | reverse complement strand
TTTGCCAAAAGAGGAATTGCTTGCGTACTTAAACGACGGCGTGTACCATCGTTAACAAGAGAAATGCGGCGGGGATTCCCGCCCCTTTTTGTTGCTTTTTTGGTGGGCACATGATACAATGAGGGGCAAGGAGAAGGAGGCGGTTGTATGTTTCGTTGCAAGGACGATCAGGCGAACGAATGCCGGTTTTTTTGCCGTCATGAACTGGGAGCAGAGATCGACAACGACGGCGGTATTTGCTGTTTGGATCTGATTGACTGCTATACGTATAAGGGCACGGTGTTTCCGGATGAGATGAAACTGCCGATCTTTTCACGTGATTACGCGACGCAAAGCGGTTTTTCCACCTATGGTGCAGGAATCCAGTTATACACCGAGGAGTGTGACGGACGGGTACTGCTGCATCGGCCGACTGACGCGCAGTTTACGCTGTCGTATTTGGCGGGGCGGGACGAGTGGCAATCGTATGCCTTGTTGTTGGATGATAATCGGTTGTTGTGGGAATGTACCTGCGAAACGGAAAAACGGCAGGATCTGATCGTGTATCTTAACCGCACGCATTTATTTAACGGCGAGATGGATACGCACAAAGATCATCACCGCGGCGAAGGCACGACGCAGATTGGCGATCATTACAAAGAGGCAGGCGTTACGTTAGACGTGGATCTGCCCGATATCAACGGCAAGGCCATGGTGAGTTGGCAAGAAGAGGGCTTTGACGAAGCGGAACAAGTAATGCTGTATCGTGGCGAGATCGCCTATCCGTACGGCAACACCGCATACGTGATCGCGGTGGGTGCGGATGCCCCGATCGTGACCGACGAAGCACGCAACGTGACGTTGTTGCGCGCGGCATGGGGCTGTCGTGAGGCGATCCGCGTCGGCGTGGCGATCGGTGCTGACAAAGCCGAAGCGGTTGCCAAGTTGCGTGACGGATTGGCGCGTTTTGATGACTTGCGCGATACACAGTTAACTGCGCATGAACGCGATGGTGAAGCGGCGGTGTGCGTGCATACCGACAAGTTACCGCAAGCGGCGGATTTTTGCAAAGCTTCGGCGGCGTATTTGACACCGCTGATGGTCGGACCGTCGCGTGAGGGACGTATCGGATTGCGTGCATCGGCGGGTAAATACGGCTTTTTCTCGTTGTGGGATGCGATCTATCCTGTACGAGACCTGTTATGGAACGGTCGTTTGGCGGATGCCGCGCGTGCCATTCACTATTTGTTAAATCTGCCCGCAATGGAAAACACGCCGATCGCCGCACTGCATGCGATCCTCCAATGGAATGAAGCGGCTGCTTTTTTGCCGACGGCGTTACAGCAAGACGTTTATCCGATTTTATTGAAAATTTTCCGCTTTGCGTTAAAATTGACCGAGCCGAAGTATCGGTTGTTGCTCTGCAAAGGGAACACCGGCGTGGACCGCCCGCATCAAATGGGATTGTCGGGGATGTTTTTATCGTCTGACGTCAACGGATTGTGGTACGGTGCCGTGCGTGTGATCTGCAACGAAGCGTGTAAACGCGGTGATGAAGAAACCGTTCAACTCGCACGTGACGTGATTGAAGGTGTGGAAAAGGGTTTCGCTCGGGTGTTCTTTGACGAGCAAGTCGGGTACTTGCGCGCGGCGGCTGACCGCGACGGTAATCCCGCGGCGGTGGACGTGTTCCACAATTCGTTGACGCTCGGTTGTGATTATCCGTACGGGTTGTATCTGATGCGCGAGTTGTTGCCGCGTATTGCCCATTATCAGTCGCATGAGTTGTGGCATCCGTCGGGACATCGTGCGGTGGCGTTTAACAGCGAGATGCCGGTGGAATGGTGGAAGTTTGTGCATATGAATCAGCACAACGGCCATGAAATGAAGGTGCAGCGCGCGGCGAACGACATGACGGAAGTCTACCGCGTGATGGGACGTTATCTGCAACGTTTTGACCGCTGGAAAGTGGCGGAAGAAACCACGAATTTTTCGAAATACGCCATTGCGGCGGCGCAAGTTTGTGACTGGCAGACGTTTGCGGCAACCGGTAATATGGAAGCGCTGCGTGCCGGTGTCGCGGGAATTGCCAAGCATCGCGGCGGTGTGTATTACACGCCGGCACAGGATGATACGGATATCGTGGTATCCCGTGTGCCGCTTCGTGATACAACGGTAACGGTGACGGTAAGCGGTGACGGCGAATTTGCCGAACTTTGGCAAAACGGACAAGTGATTCGCGGAACGTTGCAGTTGCCCGCCGATGCGCCGACGGCGGATATTGCGGTACGCCGCGTGGAGCAGTTGCCGTCGTATCCGGTGTTGCTTTCGGCCATCGACTTGCCGATCACCGATGTTACGGCGAGCGATAACGCGACATCTTTTTTGTGCGGTGATACGGTGTATGCGCCGATGTGTTTTGCCGCAGCCACGCGCCCGACGGTAAAGGTGAACGGTGAGGTCGTGGACACGGTATGGGACGGCAAAAAGTGTTATATTGATCGTCGTTTTTGTGCGGGAGACCGCGTGAGCGTGACGGTATAAGAGGTGTGATATATGACAGGGTTAGGACAAAACTGGTCGGCAGAGCCGCCGATGCCGGAATTTGCGTATTCGATGGCCGTGGTGGGCGACCCGCAGGTGATCAACGGGTATCATCCCGAACATTACCACGGTATTTTTCGCTACGTTTTGGAAAACCGTGAGCGCAACCGTACGGCGCTGGCGATCGTGTTGGGTGATATTACCGAGCGTAGTCAGCCGGAAGAGTGGGAACGTGCGGTGGAAGCGTTTTCCGAGTGGCGTGATGCTGAACTGCCGTTTACGTTGATTCGTGGTAATCCGTACCATGATCGGGCACCGCTGTTTAACGAACATTTAGGGTCGCTGATTCGTGGCGAGAGCGACGGATATTATGACGAAAACGACGTGTGCAACACCTATCGCTTATTGACGGTGGGTGACGTGAAGTATTTGGTTTTAGCGCTGGATTTTGGACCTAACGATGCGGTACTGGAATGGGCGGGACGTGTATGTGAGCAATATGCGGATCGCCGCGTGATTGTGGTAACGCACGGATATCTGGACAATGGCGGCGTTTTGCTCAAACGTGGAGAGGATTACGTGTGTGACGGAGGCATGGCCTACCACGGCGCGAAAAACGGCGGTATCGAAATTTGGGATAAGCTTATTTCCAAACATCCGAATATCGCACTGGTATTGTGTGGACACGTGGGTGAAAATGGTGTGGAGTACAGTGTGCGTGTCGGTGTGCATGGCAATCGGGTGGTCGAGATGCTGATTGATCCACAGGATATTGATGATCAGGTAATCCCGACCGGTATGGTTGCCACCCTGTATTTCACTGAGGACGGCAAGTCGGTGACGGTACATAACTATTCCACCATTCAAAAACGCTTCTATGGCGAGGCCTTTACGGTGGAACTGGATTAAGGGATAGTCCGAATACAAGAAAACGCTCGTTACTTCTTGAAGTAACGAGCGTTTTTATTATTTCAGAAAACCGCTGACGATCTGTTCTTCGGCTTCGGCCTCGGTCAGGCCCAAGGTCATGAGTTTGATAAGTTGTTCGCCCGCGATCTTGCCGATGGCGGCTTCGTGTATCAAACTCGCTTCCAAGTGATTAGCGGTAATTTCGGGAATGGCGCATACGCTGGCATCGTCCATGAGAATCGCATCGCATTCCGTGTGACCGGCGCAACGATTATTACCGTTGATGCGTGACAAGAAACGCTGCTTGGAACGGTCTTTGGCTACCGAACGTGAAATAACGTTGGCTGAGCAATCCTCGCCGTTTAAATCCACCGTGAAATCGGTTTCGGCATACTGGTCACCGTGGGTCATGAGTTTTTCGCGGATGACCAGTGAGGCGCCGTCGGCAACGGTGGCGTTGGTGACGCGTTTGGTGGAATCTACACCTTTGATTTGAGTGGTTTCGAGTTCCATCGACGCGCCTTCTTCCAACACGATAACGGTGTGAGGGTTCATGACGCGCTTGCCGTTTCCGTCACCATCACCATAGTGCTTTTCAACGTAACGTACTTTGGCGTTTTTCCCGACAAAGAAGGAATGTACGCCGTCGTGACGCGATTCGTCGTCACCGCCGTTGTGAATGCCGCAACCCGCCACGATGGTGACGTCGGCATCGTCACCGATAAAGAAGTCGTTATACACGAGTTCGGTCAAACCGCTTTGGCTGATGATGACGGGGATGTGCACGCTTTCGCCTTTGGTGCCGGGTTTGATGCGAATGTCGATGCCCGGTTTATCGGTCTTGGTGACGATATCAATATTGGCGGTGGTTTGGCGACCGCCGAGTTCGCCGTTGGCGCGGATGTTGTAGGCACCTTCGGGGACGTTGTGCAGGTCGGCGACCGCTTCTAATAAGGTTTTTTGAATGGAATCCATACGGGTCACCTACTTTAATTTATCGGTCAAGGCAGAGCAAGGACCGCCTTGGTTTAACATTTGCGGGAGAATGACGTCCGGTGTACCGATGTCGGACAATTGACCACCGGCGATCACCACAATTTTATCAGCAATTTTCAAGATGCGTTCCTGGTGCGAAATGATCAAGATGGAACCACCCATTTTTTGGTGCATGTTTTCAAACACTTGAATGAGGTTTTGGAAACTCCACAAGTCAATGCCCGCTTCAGGCTCATCAAACACCGACAACTGCGTTCCACGGATCATAACGGTGGCAATCTCAATACGTTTGAGTTCGCCACCCGATAAACTGGCGTTGACTTCGCGAGTGATGTCATCTTTCGCACACAGGCCGACCTCGGAGAGGTAAGAGCACGCTTCTGACACGGTCATTTTTTTGCCCGCGGCGAGCGACAGCAGGTCATGCACGGTGATACCTTTAAAACGCACGGGTTGCTGAAACGCAAAACTGATGCCCTTTTGCGCGCGTTCAGTGATGGAAAGTCCGGTGATATCCTCGCCGTCTAA